>DFCM01000105.1 GCA_002366995.1 bacterium UBP3_UBA3054
CTGTTTGTTGTGACATAGCCTAAAACTAATTCAACCATTCGCAATATGAAAAACGAGATAATTATTTACCAACCCGATGAAACAATAAAACTTGATGTTCGTTTAGAAAACGAGACAGTCTGGCTTACACAGGAACAGATGGTGACCTTATTTGGAAGAGACCAATCAGTTATTGCCAGACATATTGGTAACATTTTTAAAGAAGGGGAACTAGACAGAAATTCAGTTTATGCAAAATTTGCATATACTGCCGCTGATCAGAAAACATATAACGTCGCTTTTTACAATCTGGATGTAGTTATATCTGTGGGCTATCGTGTCAAATCGATTCAAGGAACAAGGTTTAGGCAATGGGCTACCAAAGTTCTTAAAGATTTTCTTCTAAAAGGATACTCCTTAAATCATAGATTTGATCTGCTTGAAAATAAGATTGAAAAGAAATTTAATGAACAAGATTTCAGAATTAAAAACTTGGAAAACAAAATGGAGTTCTTTATCAACGCTTCGCTTCCTCCGTGGCAGGGAGTTTTTTATGATGGGCAGGTCTTTGACGCCGATGTCTTTTTGACCAAACATATTCTGTCAGCTAAAAAGTCTATTCTCCTTATAGATAATTACGTTAATCTAACTGCTCTTGAAATGCTTGCTAAAAAAAGGAAAGGAGTGAGCCTTGAAATCGTAACTTCTAAACGCGGAAACGAACTCGCTGCCAGCGATGTCAATAAATTTAATGAACAATACGGAAATTTGATTGTTAGGGAGAGTTCCAAATTTCACGACCGTTTCCTAATAATCGACGACAAAGAGCTCTTTCTTGTTGGTGCGTCAATAAAAGATCTAGGCAGGAAGTGTTTTGCTTTTACAAAACTTGATTCAAAAGAAATTCCTGGGCTGAAAAGAAGAATATAAATAAAAAAGATTTGGCAACAGCTTGTTGCCAAATCTCCCTACCTAATAAATTAAATGAAGAGCGAGGAATTCCTCGAAGAAGAAGGGGTAGGATTTGGCGCAGCAGGATGCGTCGTCGATGGTGATCGGGCTTTGAGAATTGGCAGCGGCGACGGCGGCGGACATGGCGAGGCGGTGGTCGCCGTAAGTTTTGATCGTGGTTTGATTGGGAGAGAAGGGAGTGCCTTGGCCCTGGATCGTGAAAGCGTCTTCGGCGACCTCATGTTTGACGTTGAGATTCTTGAGCAGGTCGGAAGTTGATCTCACGCGGTCGGATTCCTTGAGGCGCAGCCTTCTGATGCCGGTGATGGTGGTGGTTCCAGGTTTGCCGGCGAGGGCAACGGCCAGGGGCGGGAAGATGTCCGGGCACTGGGATACGTCGATCGTTCCGCCCTGCTTTTTCAGAAGCTCGGGAAGAGCGCGGTCGGGCTGGAGGGAGTCAACGTTTAAGCCGTTGATCTTGATCTCGCTTCCGAGATAGTTCATGGCGAGGAAAAAGGAGGCGCCTGACCAGTCGCGTTCGGGCTCGACGTTTACGGGTGCCGTATAAGTCTGATTCCCGGGAACGAGGAAGCCGCTTGGCGTTTCGGTTATGGCGATGCTGCTTTGCCTTAAGACCTGAAGCGTCATGTCAACGTAGCCTCTGGATTCCAAAGGCGTGGTGAAACGGATCTCGGAATCGCCCTTGAGAATGGGCAGAGCGAAAAGAAGGCCGGTGGCGAACTGGGAGGAAACGTTGCCTGGAAGCTCGTGGAGGCCGCATTTGAGTTCAGGGTAGTTGATACCAGGGCGCTCGGCTAAACGGCCCTTGGTGACGTACTGGGGGCGCTTTTTGAGGGCCGCGGCGATGGGTTTCAGGAAACGCAGGGTGGAGCCGGATTCACCGCAGTCGAGTATAGGCGTTTCTGTGTCTTCACGGAGAGCCAGGAGGCAGCGCTTGGTGGCCCGGATGTCTTCAGGATCGTCGGCGTTAACTTGGAGGCGGGTGTAATCGCCGCCAAGGAAGTCGGCGAAGAGCAGCCTGTGCAGATGGGACTTGGAGACGGGAGGAGTTATCTCCCCTCTTCTTTTGCCCGCGGTTATCCTGAAGAGTTCTGCCATTAATTTTATTTCGCGTCGAGAAGAAGGTCGAGGGCTGTAAGGGCGGCGATGGCTTCCACCACAGGAAGCGCCCTGGGAACGATGCAGGCGTCGTGGCGCCCTTTTATCTCAAGTGAGGTGTCCTTCTTGCCGTCGAGGTCGACGGTCTGCTGCTCTTTGGCGATGGAAGGCGTGGGCTTGATGGCGACTCTGAAGGTAACGGGCATGCCGTTGGTGATGCCGCCTAATATTCCGCCCGCGTTGTTGGTCTTGGTAACGGGCCGGCCGTTTTGGTAAGTGAAAGCGTCGTTGTTTTGCGAGCCCATAAGCTTGGTGCCAGAGAAGCCGCTGCCGAATTCAATGCCTTTGACGGCCGGGATGCCGAAAATTGCCTGGCTAAGCTTGTTCTCCACGCCGTCGAAGATGGGAGATCCAAGACCCATGGGAAGGCCTGTTATGGCGCACTCGATAATGCCGCCGACGCTGTCCCCTGCTTTTTGGGCTTCCTCGATTATTTTTTTTGCTTCCTCGTCGAGACCGAATTCGTCTCTTGGATCTTTGAGCACGTGTTCCAAAATGGAACATATGCTGGCTTCGACTGTGACGCCTTGGGATTCCAGGTACTGCTTGGCCAGGGCGCCGGCGAAACACATGGGCGCGGTGAGTCTGCCGGAGGCGTGGCCGCCGCCGCGATAGTCGTTGGCGCCATTCGTCTTGGCGTTCCAGGTAAGGTCCGCGTGTCCGGGGCGGGGGCAGACGTTGAGGTTGGCGTAGTCCTGGGATTGGGTGTTATTGTTCCTTATGACCGCGGCGATGGGCGTGCCGCAGGTCTTGCCTTCGAAGAGGCCACTAAGAACTTCCGGGAGGTCCTCCTCGCGGCGGGCGGTGGCGCCGGCCTGTCCCCGGGAAGCTCTTCTTTGCATGAAGGCTTTTAGTTTGTCCATGTCGGGGGCGAAGCCCGCAGGGAAGCCCGTGAGGACGCAGCCGATGGCCGGGCCGTGGGATTCGCCGAAGATGGTGACCTTGATGTTTTTGCCGAAAGAGGAAGACATAATTTTAGTTGGTGTGGAAGAATAATTGATGCTGAAGCTTGGCCTGTTCTATGAGCATGGATAGGCCGTTGGAAGCAAGGCAGCCCTTGGCCTGGGCTCTTTGCATTATGGGCGTCGCTTCAGGCTTGTAGATTATATCGTAAAGGACCTCGCGGCCCTGGAATTCGTACTGCGGGATGGGATCCATTCCTTCCGTGGCTGAACCTTGCAGGCCCACGGAAGTGCACTGCACGATGATATCGGGCTTGAAGTCGGAGGTGAGATCCGTTAGGAGCGCGGAAGCGAAACCGAATTTGTCCGCGACTGCTTTGGCCTTGGCGAGGTCGCGGGCGAATACGGTGGTCTCCGCTCCTTCCTTGAAGAGGGCGTAGGCTATCGCCTTGGCCGCTCCGCCGGAACCGAGGACGGCGGCGCGCAAGCCCTTGAGAGAGTCTTTTTGCGTTAAGGTCTTCAGGGCTTTGGCGAAACCAGGAGCGTCGGTGCTGTGGCCTATCTTTTTTCCATCCTTGAAGACCACCGTGTTGGCGGCGCCGATCTGTTGGACGGCTTCGCTGGTCTCGTCGAGATGGGCGAGCAGCGCTTCCTTGTGGGGAATGGTGACCGCCAGGCCTTTCATGTTTAGGGTCTTGGCGAGCTTGAGAGCGTCCTCAATTTTTTCCGCGGGCATGGGAAGCATGAGGGCGTTCAGATTCTCCTCCTCGTAAAACTTCCTGTGGACTTCCGGGCTGGAGGTGACGGCAAGGGGCCAGCCGGTCACGCCGCAGAGGGCGGTCTTGTCGGAGATGTTTTTGAAGTCGTAGGTCTGCTGGAGGCTTATGGGATCGATGTGGCCAAGATTCGCTGTGTTGGCGCTGAGCTTTTTGGGGGAAGTGAAAGTAAGGAACGAGCCGAGGCGCTGGGCGAGAACCCTGGAGGGGAAGCCCACGCCGCCCATGGCGCAGATGATCCTGTCGCGTTTGGGCATTTTTTTTACTTTGGCGAAAAGCTCCGCCATGTCCGCGGCGCTTCTCGGCATGAAGGCGACCTTGGGGATCTCGTAGGGTGACCTTACCTGCTTGTCCATTTTCAAGATCACGTCCGGCGAAGTGGGCTCAAAATAGTGGGCGCTTCTGATGATCTTGACGCGGCTCAGTTCGGCAAGTATCTGCAGTTTGGGAGCGCGGAAATCAGTTTCCAGATCGACGTAAGCGTAATTGCCCATTTCTGAGAACAAGACCATTCTGTCGATGTCGTCGCCCTCGAAAAGCCCGCCGTCCCTTTTGCGGCGGATCGTGAGTATGCAGGGTTTCGAGACCAAGGTGGGAAACTCGCCTATGCGCGGCAATTCGGCGTCCCAAAGATAATCGGCCCTAAGCTCGATAAGGTCGATCCAAGGCTCGTTTTCCTTGGCGAGGTACACGGCTTCCATTATGGTGGAAGCGGTGATGGTGAGGCAAACTTTGGGAGCGGACATAGAGTTACTTCAGTTCGATGGGTACGGCGCGCACGTCTCCATTGGCGCAGGGAAGCGCGAAGGTGACGGTTTTGCCCTGGTGCTTCTTATCTTTCAGCATGATGTCTTTCAAGCTGGCAAAAGTGACGTTTGGGGGAAGCTCGGTGGGAAGACCCGCGGCGGCGATGCGCTCTTTCAGTTCGTTTACGAATTCCGCTTTCGCAAGCCCGAGTTTTTGGGCGAGCTTCGCTTCCTCTATTATGCCTATGGCCACGGCCTGGCCGTGGGAGAATGAAAAGTTGGTGGCGATCTCCAAAGCGTGGCCTACGGTGTGGCCGCAGTTGAGGAGAAGGCGGAAGCCTTTCTGCTCGTAGGGATCCTTGGTGACCAACTCGACTTTCACGGCCAGATTGTCCCCTATTTCCTGAGCGGAGGGAATGGCCTTGTAGTTGCCCGGGGCGAGGCCCTTGATGATCTCATGCTTGATCATTTCCGCCCGGCCGTTCTTGAGTTCATTTTCCGGCAAGGTCTTAAGGTAAGCCGCATCTATGAGGACAAGCTTGGGGAAATGGAAGGCGCCGATTAAATTCTTGCCGCAGGGCAGGTCGCAGCCGGTCTTGCCGCCGGTGGAGGCGTCCACCATGGAAAGCAGCGTGGTGGGAAAGTTGATCCAGTTGATTCCGCGCATCCAGGTGGCGGCGGAAAAGCCCGTCAGGTCGCCGGTCACGCCGCCTCCGAAAGCGGCCAGGGTGTTCTTGCGGCCTAAGCCGTGGGAGAGGATGTGCTCCCAGATCTTTTCCACGGTGGCGAGAGTTTTGAATTGTTCCCCGGATGCGATCGTCTCTACGGTCGCGTTGGCGAGAGCGGCAGGGTTGGCCTTGGCGGCGTTTTCGTCAGCGATGACGAGGTCGGCGAAACCTTGGAGAGATCCAAGATCATCGCCAACCACCACCAGGGAATCCTTAAGAAAGAATTTCTGAGCGACGCGACGCGGGAAGGTTGCGTAGTGGGCCTTGCGTTCCTCGGCTTTGTTGCCAAGGGGACGGACGCCGGGCTTGGCGGCTATGCGCTTTTCCAGTTCCTCCGTGCTCGGGGCTTCCAGACACCAAACGCGGCCTTCTTTTTCCGCCAGCTCGCGGTTGGCGTTGTCGAGAAGCGTGCCTCCGCCCAGGGCGATAACAGCGCCATTGCTGTCAGGTCTCGAGACGAGCACTCTCAGAGTTTCGCTCTCGGCTTTGCGGAAGGCCGCTTCGCCGCCCGCCTCGAAGATCTTGGGAATGCTTTTGCCTTTGGCCTTGGCGATCTCGGCGTCCAGGTCAAAGAAGGGACGCCTTAAAGCCTCGGCTAGTTTTTTGCCCAGGGTAGTCTTGCCGCTGGCGGGAGGGCCGTAGAGGAAGAGAGTGTTCATTTCTTTTGCGAGGTGAGTTTTTCTTTCATTAGGGTTCCCTCCCGGAGCTGGGAACGCATAGCTTCTTCGTCTTCCTTTTCCAGGGCGGAGCGGAAGTTGTCGAGCCTTTTTATGAGGCGGTCAAGGACCGGAAGCAGTGCTTCCTTGTCCATTAGGAAAAGCTCCGTCCAAAGCTCGGGATCCGGCGCGCCCACTCTGGTGAGGTCCCGGAAGCTGCCGCCGGAAAAGCCCTCGGACTTGAGGGCAAGCTCGTCCCTCAGGTAGGCGTTGGAAAGAATGTGGCAGAGCTGGCTGGTGTAGGCGATAACTTCGTCGTGCGCCTCCGGCGTGGTCAGGATGACCTTGGCGAAGCCCAGCGACTCGAAGAAAGGTCTTAGGCTTTCCGCCGCTTCATTCTCCTCCTTAGTTTGCGGGGTGAGGATCATGGAAGCGCCTTCGAAAAGCGCGGCGCTGGAATTCTCAAAACCGGAAACTTCCTTGCCGGCCATGGGGTGGCCGGGAAGGAAGGTCCAGTCCTTCTCCAGTTCCGATACCGCCTTGCAGAGGGCGGACTTCACGCCGCAGACGTCCAGGACAACGGCTCCCGGCTTGATCTTTTTGTTGTAAGTCTTAAGCCACTCGATGGCAAGACCCGGGTGCAGAGCGATGATCAGAAGATCGGCGTCCCCTACTTCCACGGGATCATTCTTGTCAATGCCAGTAACGGCAAGGCCCTTTTCCCTGATGGCCTTGAAAAAGGATCCTCCGATAAGGCCGAGGCCCACGATGGCGATTTTTCGGTCAGATCTCGGCATAAGCTCCCAGGAAGGTGAACTGTTCGATCTCGGGGTCAGTGCTAAGCTCGGACAGGAGCCTGACGGCGTCGGGATCGTCGGGCTTGGATTCGAATTCGAAGATGAAGCGGAACTCGAACTCCATGCCGGGAATGGGACGGGACTCCAGCTTGGTGAGGTTCAGTCCGATGGAGGAGAACTTCGCCAGAATGGCCGCCAGGGAGCCAGGCTTGTGGGGCAACGTCAGCATCAGGGAGATCTTCCGGGAATCCTTGTAGATCTCCAGTTCTCTTGAGATGCAGATGAAGCGGGTGAAGTTGGAAGGCGTGTCGCAGATGTTGTCTTTCAGGACTTCCAGGCCGTAAAGCTCGGCGCAGTTGCGTGAGGCGATGACCGCCAGGTCCTTCCTGCCGCTCGCGGCCAGTTCCTTGGCGGCCAGGGCCGTGTTGGCAAAGGGCGTCTGCGTGACGCCTTTCAGGCCATGCAGGAATATCGAGCACTGGGAAAGAGCCTGAGGATGGCTCTTCACTTCCTTGATGTCGCTCATCACGGTTCCCTTGGGAGCCAAAAACGCGTGGGAAACATGGAGTTTGACGGCCCTGACGATCCTGAAGTCGTGCTTCTGCATCTGGTCGTAGACCGCCGTGACGGAACCAGCGGAGGAATTCTCGATGGGCAGAACGCCGTACTGGCACATGCCCTTCTCCACAGCCGCGAAGATGTCGGAAAAGGAGTGGAAAAAGAGGATGGCTGGGAATTTGAAAAGCTCGCTGGTCGCCTGCTGGCTGAAGGCGCCTTCCGTCCCCTGGCAGGCCACGGTGGCGTGGGAGGGGAAACTTTCCGGCGCGGTGGCGAAGGCTCTTTTGATCTCCCTCTCCAGCTTGCTCTCCTTAAAGATCAGGCGGCGCTCCTTGGCCCGGGAGAGGCTGAAGAGCTGCGTGAAGAGCATCGCCACTTCATCCTCGAATTCCGGCCCGGCCTTGAGGGCCACTCTTTTAAGGATCTCCCTTTCCCTCGCCGGATCGCTGACGGGAACGTCGTTTTCCTCTTTGTACTTGGCGATCTCTTTGACCAGGTCGAAGCGTTTGAGGTATAGCTCCACCAACTGGTCGTCGAGCTTGTCGATCTCGGATCTGATGTTTTCCTTGCTCATAA
>DFCM01000116.1 GCA_002366995.1 bacterium UBP3_UBA3054
ACCATCCTCTTCAACAACACCATCGCCGGCAACATCGCCTACGGTCTCAAAAAGTACGACATGGTGGACGTCGAGGCCGCGGCCATGGCCGCCAACGCCCACGAGTTCATCATGGAGATGCCGGACGGCTACAACACCATCATCGGCGAGCACGGCGTAAGACTGTCGGGCGGCCAGCGCCAGCGTCTGGCCATCGCCAGGGCCATCTTCAGGAACCCCTCCATCCTTATCCTTGACGAAGCGACCTCCGCGCTCGACACGGAAAGCGAGCGCCTGGTCCAGGAAGCCATCGACAACCTGGTCGAAAACAGAACCGTCATCGCCATCGCCCACCGCCTCTCCACCATCCGCCACGCCGATCGTATAATCGTCATGAAGGAAGGCAAGATCCAGCAGGTCGGATCGCACGACGAGCTGATCAAGGACGAATCCGGCATGTACTATAAGCTCTGCATGATGCAGTTCACCGACGAGGAGCAGGAATAAATGAGGAAGATTCTTTTTCTTTCCCTGCTTCTGATCCCGTTTTTCTCAATAGCGGAAGAGACCAACGACCTCGAGGAAACGTCCTATGAGATCGTCGAAAAAGAACCGCAGCCAAAACTCAGCCCCCGCGAACAGATAGTAAAGTACCGCGACGACGTCTGCGCCTACTACAACATGACCAACTATCTGAAGGAAGTCATCGTCATCATGCACCCGATACTCGCGGAAGCGGAGATGGCGAAACTCTTTGCCGAAGAGGATCCCAAGCCCAAAGACCGCACGGCCTTTTTGAAAAAATGGGCCGCGCAGTACAAGCAGATCCTGACCAACGGCTTCGGATTCAGGCTTACCTTCCAGCTGAGGAACAATTTCCTCGATGTGCAGAACGAGGTCAAGATCCCCGCCAACATCGCGGATTATTTTACGCTCCTCTCCAGCGACGGCGTAAGGGTCAAGGCCTGCAAATGCGTGAGCGATTTCAAGCTTCCCCAGACCATTTGCTTCGACAGGCCCGAAGTCAACGTTGACATCTTCTTCAACACCAGGGACGATTCCGGAAAACCGCTGATCGGAAAGAACACCAAAGCTATCAGACTGCAGTCCTCCGCCGTGAACTCGGATTTCGGCTCATACAACTTCTCCTGGTGGCTGCCCTTCAAATATCCCATAAAGCGGCCCATGAACATAGAAGCGATCGTCGGCAGCAAGCCTTTCAGGACTTTCGTCTCCGTCCATCCGGAAGTTTATTACAAAGAGATCGCCTACGCGAACGAAAGGCGCGGCGAGGCCGAGGACAAGGCGAGAAAAGAAGCGATCGAAAGGGCCACGGCCAAGGAAAGGGCCATGATCGCCGCAAGGGAGAAGAAGGAGCTTCCTCCCGAAGAACGCCAAACTCTCATAAAGCGCACCATCGCCGGCGCGCTCTTCTACGGGCTACTCGCTGATTAAGCCTATAGCCAGCGCGATCGTACGCGCGATCAGCAAGTGTCCGGTGGGATCCGGATGCACCCTATCCCAGCTCATCGAGACCGGATGGAAGTGCTCGAAATATTTGTCGAAAGCCGCCTGCAGGTCTATGAATGTCGCGCCGTTCTTTTCGGCCACGGCCTTCATGGCGTCGTGGTACTTGTCGATCATGGCGCGGAAAGCGTCCTTTTTGTTCGTCTCCATCAGATACGGGGAAATGAAGTAAAGGCCTTTCAAACCTTTCGTGATGTCGACCATTTTCTGAAGGTTCGCGGCGTACTCATCGACGGAGATGAAGATCTCGTTCCTGTACGGTTCGTCGAAGTGACGCCAGACGTCGTTTATGCCGATCTCTATGGCGAGATAATCGGGCTTGAGGTCGATGACGTCGCTCTGCCAGCGCTCGAGCAGGGCTTTGGAAGTGTCGCCGCTCGTGCAGACGTTCATGACCCTGATGCCGTATTCCGGCCCCTTGATCCTTAAGATGCTGTCAAGGACGCGCGGGAAGCCGGTGCCGAGACCGGCGTGCAGCCCCTCGCCCACCGGGCGCGCGCGGCCGAAATCGCCAATCGAATCGCCAATAATGAGAAACTTCGAATTCTTTTCCAATTTCATATTCAAATAACCTCCAGATGATTAGGGTCAAGGTTCTGTTTAAAAGCGCTGTGAGGCTCTGTCTGGTACCAGTAGGCCACGGATGATATGTCGTCCCTGAGGGGAAGGAAACGGCCCTTGTTGCGCCAGCCAAGGGCCTGCATAGTGACCTTGAGCTCGTCGTTGAAACGTATGGGGTCGCAAATGTGCCAGCGGTACATCCCGAAACGCAGGTTGGCTTTCGTGAAACCGTCGGGACGGATGATCTGCGGTAGCCCGCAGTAAGGCGAGCTGAACTCAAGGTAACTCTTGAAAGCGTTGTCGCAGAATCCCCAGGCGCCGCCGAAATAATCTTCCGTGCCTGTGGTGCAGATCGTCGGGAATTCCCTGTCGCCGTCGAGGAAGAACTTCACTTCGCCCTCGCCCCACCAGCCGTTGCTGTTGGGCTGCCAGGCGACGTAGGTGCCGACGTAATGGCCCCTGCCCTTGACGTCGTCCAATATGACATACTCTTCCTTTTCCCTCGTGGGGTTCATCCTGCGCCATTGAGCGTGGAAGTAAGCCATGTCATCCGGGATCCCGGTCAGGACGTAGTTGATCTGGTAGAAGAACTCCGGCTCCTCCTCGGAGAGATTCTCAATGGTTATCAGGCATTTTTTCCTGAAGGGCATTTCCCAGTAGGAATTGAAACCGCCGCTTGGGTTGACGACGATCGGGACGGAATTGACTATGGTCCTCTCGCACCAGCCGTGGCAGAAAAAGTCGCCCAGCGGCGTGCAGACGGAAGGATTTGTTTCCCCGTCCCAATATATCCTCAGCAATAGCTGGCGGTAGAGCTTGCAGTCCACCGTCATCCAAATGTGCCTTATGGCGCCCGGGCCGTTTATTTCGGCTACGGTGAAGGTTGAGTGAGGCGCGAGCTTGACGCAGGGCGAAACCTTCCAGCCCCGCCCCAGCTCCCTGGCCGCGCGGGCGTGAACGCCCTCTTCCGCCATGGCGCCGCATCCTTTTTCGCCGTTGAAATTCTCGGCGCTTATGGAACGCGTGACCGCGTTCGAAAGCCTCGTCAGATCGCTTAGGCTGCTGCCCAAGCCGTTGTAATTGATCTCCATTTTATCCCCCTGACAAAATTAATCTTCTTTCCAGCAGACGATGATGAGAAGCAGCGCGCTCACCGTTATGCAGCTGTCCGCGATGTTGAAGGCCGGCCAATGGTAGTTTTTATAATACAGGTCTATGAAGTCCACCACCGCGTAATAAGGCGGCAGGAGCCTGTCTATCATGTTGCCGAAGGCGCCTCCCATGATAAGTCCCAGCGCCGCGGTCGCCACGCGGCTTTTCGGCGCCTTGCCCCGCAAAAAAAGCGAGAGGATGAAGAGAATGACGACGAGCGCCAGCCCCGCCAGGATAAAATGCCCGTAGTTGATGTTGTCGAGCATGGAGAAAGCCACGCCGGGATTCAGCCTGAAAGTGAGGTTCAGCGAAGGCATGACCTCTATCACGGCGTTCTCCTCGATGAAGCTCCTGACCGCGAACTTGCTGAGTTGGTCAATGATCGCGGCGCTGGCAGCCAAATAGACGGGCGTCGCGCATCTGTTCCAGCGTTCTCCCATCAATTCTTGTCTGCGCAGTTAAGGCAGAGCTCGGCTTCAGGGATGGCCTCAAGCCTTGCCTGCGGGATAGGCTTGCCGCACACCTGGCAAAGACCGTACGTCCCTTCCTCTATGCGGGCCAGAGCCTCGTTCACCTGCTGGAGCAGCTTCTGCTGGTTGCTAGCCAAGCCCAGCATCAGCTCCATGCCGGAAGCGTCGGAACCGATGTCGGCGATGTGGGTCTTGTAGCCGGAAATGTCGCCGGAATAATCTTTCTGGGAATTCATGAAAGTCTCTTCCTCGAGCTTTTCGACATTGCCCATCAGGCGGGCGCGCTTTTTCAAGAGGGCCTTCTTAAGTTTCTGAAGGACTTCCTTGGATAATTTTGTTTTCTTGACCATAGTTTTCACGCTTGATTTTTCAGAACGTCCGCGCAGCGGGCGCAGACATCGGGATATTCGCTGTTTTTGCCAACCGTGTCGCTGCAGTTCCAGCAGCGGGCGCACTTCGGTTTGTCGGAGCGGCGGGCGGCCACGATAAGCTTGCCGGCAGCCCTGCCGTTCTCGGGCTTCTTAACCGCGAGCGCCGAGACGATACAAAGCTTCGCCAGGTCGCCTTCGTATTCTTTGAGCAGCGCGAGCAGTTCGGGATCGTCGCTCCAGACTTCCGCCTCGGCTTCCTGTCCGGAGCCGATTTGACCGCTCTGCCTCAAGCCTTCCAATTCTTTCAGAACCTCGTCTCTGACGGACCAAATCTTCGCGAATTGAGCCGCCAAAGCGGGATCGAGATGTTCCTTCTCCTCCTCGGGCCAGAAGGATAAGTGAACGTTGCCCTCGCGGCCTTCCTTCTCCGTTAGTTCCATCTCCTTCAGACATTCCCAAACTTCCTCGCTGGTGAAGACCAGAACGGGAGCAAGGAGTTTCGCGAGAACTACGGCGCAGCGCCTAAGAACTGTCTGGGCGGAACGCCTGCACTTGGCGTCTTTGCCCTCGGTGTAGAGCGTGTCTTTAAGGATGTCGCAGTAACGGGAGGAAAGATCCACGGTGCAGAAATTCAATATGGCCTGGAAGGCCTTTATGTAATCGTTCTTCTCGTAATCCTCCGTGACCTCGGATCTCAGTTCTTCCAGGGAGTGCAGCATGTACCTGTCGAGCTTCGTCAGCTCGGAATTGGGCACGGCGTTCTCGGGACGGAAGTCGGCGATGTTGCCGAGAAGATATTTGAAGGTGTTCCTGATGCGCCTGTAAGCGTCGCTGATGACGCCCAGGATCTTGTCGTTGAAGACCACGTCCTGAGTGTAGTCGGTGGAGCTCACCCAAAGGCGCAGGATGTCGGCGCCCAGTTTGTCGCACATCAGAACGGGATCGACGTAGTTGCCTTTGGACTTCGAGATCTTCTCGCCTTTGGCCGCGAGCGTCCAGCCGTGCGTCACAACTTTCCTATAAGGCGCGCGGTCCATCAGACCTATGCCGGTCAGAAGCGAGACTTGGAACCAGCCGCGGTGCTGGTCGCAGCCCTCGAGATACATGTCGGCGGGATCGTAAAGTCCTTCCCGGCGGGAGCAGACAGCGCGGTGGCTGAGTCCGGAGTCGAACCAGACGTCCAGAATGTCCTTTTCCTTGCGGAAATGCGTTCCTCCGCACTTAGGGCATTTGGTGCCTTCCGGCAGAAGCTCGCTTGCTTCCTTCTCGAACCAGACGTCGGAAGTTTCCTTTTCAGCCAAGTCGCCGACTTTCTTGATGATCTCGTCGTTTATGATCTCCTGACCGCAGTTCTCGCAGAAGAAGACCGGGATCGGCACGCCCCAGATCCTCTGGCGGGAGAGGCACCAGTCGGGACGAAGCTCAATCATCGATTTGATGCGCTGCTTGCTGACTTCCGGCACCCACTGGACTTTCTCCACTTCCTCCAGGGCTTTCTTGCGCATGTCGTTTCTGTCCACGCCCACGAACCACTGGTCCGTGGCCCGGAAAATAACGGGCTTGTGGCAGCGCCAGCAGTGGGGATAGTCGTGTGTGCAGGGCTCCTTGTGGATGAGTATGCCTTTTTCCTTCAGTTCCTCAATTATCGGCTCGTTGGCCTTGAAAACGTGCATACCCTGATATTTCGGGACATTGGCGTTGTAGCAGCCTTTGCCGTCCACCGGAGAGAATACTTCCAGGCCGTAGCGCAGTCCGACCGCGTAGTCTTCCTGGCCGTGGCCCGGAGCGATATGAACTATACCCGTGCCGGTGTCCAATGAAACATAGTCGTCCATGACCACGGGAACGGTCATTCCCTCGAAAATAGGATGCTTGACCTTGAGGCCTTCCAAGGCTTCGCCAGGGAAGGTAGCCTCCGCGGCCGGTTCAGCCTTGCCGAGCTTGGAAAAGAGCGGCGCGGCCAATTCCACAGCCATGACGATCTTCTGTCCGTCGAGGTCGAAGACGCCGTAGATTATGTCGGATTTGACGCAGACGGCCCTGTTAGACGGCAGCGTCCAGGGAGTGGTGGTCCAGATGGCTATGGAAGCGTCCTTGGGAAGACCCTCCGGAAGGTTCTGTCCTTCCGCTAAGGGGAACCTCACGTAGATGGAATCGGAGGTGTCCTGCTCGTATTCTATCTCGGCGACCGCCAGAGCGGTCTCGCAGTTCGTGCACCAGTGTATGGGCTTGCAGCCTTTGTAGACGTAGCCCTTGGAATAAAGTTCGCCGAAGGACCGGATGATGTCCGCCTCGTAAACGGGATCCATGGTGAT
>DFCM01000084.1 GCA_002366995.1 bacterium UBP3_UBA3054
TCCGCCCGCCGCGAGCACGTCTACCCCAACTTTGAGGAATTCAGCGGCGCAGGCTTTAGGCTCTTCTTGGTCCGGTAATTCAAAACGCGATACTTTGCCGCAGCCGACAGAATCATGTGCCCGTAAGCAAACTTAGCGAAGCCTGTTTGCCAAGGGCATATGATTTGTCGCCTGCGGCAACGCGTTTTTAAGCCTCGTAAATGCTAAAATAAAGGTATGAATACTTTGTTTAACATGATTGGGGGAAATATGGCGAGAAAGTTTTTGCTTCTGGCGTTCTTTGCGCTGGCGCTTCCTGTTTTCGCGGAGGTCGGCATTTATAATTTTGAGGAGGCGGCGCTCGGGGCGCTGAACGGCCAGGACGGCTGGAGCGCGACGGATAGCGTTCTTGTGACCGACACGCAGGTGGCGGACACCACCAATTATTTCAGCGTGGCCGCCTGGTTCAATTATGGCAAGCGCACCGTGGAGATGGCGGGGGAGTCGGAGTTTTCCAGAAGCTTCGCCATGGCTTCCGAAAAAGAGCAAAGGATCGCTTTCGATTTTTACGCCACTTATCCGGAAGCTTTGGCGAATAAGAGCGCTGTCATAAGCTTGGGTTCCGTTCCGGTTATTCGGTTCAGGCAGACGGGCTGGAACGAGGTCATATTGGAAGTTTACGGCTCTTATTTTGGGGACGATCCGGCTTGGCATGAGTTGCCGGGAGTTAAGACTCTTTACAACCGCAAGTGGCAGCACATAGAGCTTTTGCTTTCTGACGCGTATCTTCTGAAAGTTAAGACGCCGTACAAGGATGTGGAGCTGGCGGGCTTTGCTTTCGCTTCCTCGTTGGGTGACGTTTTCAAAGTTGAGAGCGGCCTGGAAAGATGCTATTTCGACAACATAAAGTTCAGGGAAGAGGACGTCAAGCACAGCGTCGTTGTGGAAGACTACAGCGGGAGTGAGGAAGCTTCCTTCAATGTTGACGGAAGCGCGGTAGCGGAAGGTTTGGAAGTTACTTTCAGGACCGTGACGTTAGGCGGCGCGCAGGGCGTGATGAGCGCCGGTCCCTTTACGCTTGAAATAAAGGAAGGCGGCGGTCTGTTCTGCGGGGAGGAGCGTTTGGCGGACGTTATGGGCTTCGGCGAAGAGAACGTTTTCTCTTTCGGATTTTTGAAGAACGGAAGATTGGTGAAGTTCGGCTGCAACGGCGAGGATAAGAATTTTACGGATGTTTACGTCTCGGAGGAAGGACTGGGGGCTTTGACTTTCGGTTTTACGGGGACTTCCGGGGACACGAATTCTGTCTTTGCGGTCAAGGGTTTCTTTGCGCAGGATAGTCTGCCTATCGTTTACGGCGAGGTGCCCTGTCTGGATTTCCTGATGACGGCCTACACGGGAGCCGGCAACAATACGCCGCCCGCCAATTACACGAACATCTATTACCCTCAGGTGAAGGAATTCTATTACCGCAATTCCAACGCGCAGCTGCTTATTCTCTACGATCCCATTTATCGTAACATCATCCCGCCGGCGGAAAGTTTCTTCAGGATGAACACCAACGAGTGGGGGGAATCGGAGCTGGGCGGCAGGATCATGGCCAGAGACTTGAGAAGGACGCTGGGCGTTTGGAACGAAGAGTACGATATGTTCGTCTTCACCTACGGCAACGGCTGGAGCCATTGCGGCGGCAACTGGGGCGGAGGTTCCGCCTATTACACCGGAATGGGCGAGATCATGTGCGCCCAGGTCGGCAACTGGGGCGGCGACGGCACGACTTTCGTGACGGTGCACGAGTGCATGCATTCGGTGGACCAGATGTACCACAACAGCGGGTACCGTGAATACGCCTCCTCGCATCCGGACGGCTCTCTTTACGGCTGGGCCACCGGTGGGGAAGACCTCTCCTGGTGCGGCAACGCCATGCGGCCCTTCACGAATTATTTCGGGATGAAGGCGCCCTGGGACGGCCGCTACTATTACCGCGACAGCGACTGCGACGGACTGGGGGACGACGACTTCCTCCTGCCGGGCGATGAAGCGAGGATGAATTCAGATCCTTCGGAGAGCGACACGGACGGGGACGGACTCGGCGATCTCGAGGAATATATCGCGGGATTGTATTTCCCCAGCGATGCCAACAATACTGATACGGACGGGGACGGACTTGCTGACGGAGAGGATCCCTACCCGATCGTCGGATATAACAAAAAGATCCCGCGGCTTCTCAAGGAGCCGACTTTCGACGGCATTATCGAGGAAGGGGAATGGAATTACTGGGGTAAGGGCACCTTGTGCAACAAGGACGTCACGAACTTCAATGTGACCGCTTACGCCGGCTGGCGTGACGATGGATTGTATCTGGCTTTCGAGACGGATAGGATGTGCGGCATCATGGTGGAACTGGACGGCTCCGGCGAGACCGGCCCCTGGTTCGGCGGCGACACCTTCAGGTTCAAGCTGCACAACCAGTACGGCAACCGCATAATGAGCACCGATGACGAGCACAGGGCCATGGGCCAGTACAAGGCGGGCTCTGTTCCGACCAACTCGAAGACGAAGAAGATCATCAA
>DFCM01000103.1:0-9109 GCA_002366995.1 bacterium UBP3_UBA3054
GCCGAGAACCTGGCGCCCATTCAAAGCCTTCTGATCCACGACTGGGAGAATCTGCCGGATGAAACGCTGCCGGGCGGCCGCGTCGTCAAAAAACAGACCTACGAACTCGAGACCTATCTGACCGGCGTCTATGAGATCCCGCCCGCGAAAGTCGATTTCGTGATCAACGGCAACACCAACACGCTCTATAGTTCCGCTCTCTGCGTGGAGGTCGTCTCCATCGCGAAGGAAGGAGAGATGAACGACATCAGGGACGTCAAGGGCGTGGTCGAGCTGCTCCTCAAGGAAAAGAACAGAACGAAAGTGATAATCGTGCTCGCCTCGCTGGCCGCCGTCGCCCTCGTTTTGCTCCTCTGCCTCAGGAAGAAAAAAGAGAAAGCCGCTCCCCCGCCTGTGCCCGCGCACGTCAAGGCGTTTGCCGCCCTGGAGGCCCTCCTTGCCGAGGGGCTCTTGGAAAAAGAACTTTACAAAGAATATTTCAGCCGTCTCTCGCTTGTTTTGAGAACTTACATTGAAGACAGATTCGAGATCCGCGCTCCGGAACTGACCACGGAAGAATTCCTCGCCGTCTTGAGGCAGGACCCCAAATTCTCCTATGAACAGAGGGAAATGCTCCGCTCCTTCCTGGGCGAATGCGACATGATCAAATTCGCCAAGGGCGAGACCTCCGCGGAACTGGCGAAGGAAGCCACCGACAACATCAGGAATTTCATCGAGCAGACCAAGGAGACCGCTGAACAAAAAGAAGAAGGAGGAAAGCAATGATCCTTCACGACCCATATTGGCTCTTGCTTCTGCTGCTCATCCCCGTGATCCTTTGGGACGCGCTCAGCAAGAACGGCAAAGCCGGCGTCAGGTATTCCGACATCAGCCTGCTTAAAAGGATAAGGCCTACGCTGGCCGTCAAGCTCCGCCCCTTCATAGTCCTTCTGAGAGTGGCCGCCGTGGCGCTTTTAGCCATCGCTTTGGCCCGCCCCCAGAAAGGCAAAGAGGACACCAAAGTGACGACGGAAGGCATCGACATCATGCTGACCATAGACACGTCCGGCTCCATGATCGCGGAAGACCTGGCCAAGGACCGCAACAGGCTCGACGTCGTCAAAGAAGTGACCGCCGACTTCATCAAGCACAGATCGAGCGACCGCATCGGCCTCGTCGTTTACGGCGCCGACGCCTACACGCAGTGCCCGCTGACCCTTGACTACGGAACGCTCCTGCAGCTCCTCGAGCAGTGCGAGATCGGCATGGCCGACCAGAGCGCGACCGCCATCGGCGACGCGCTGGCCACGGCGCTCTTAAGACTGAAAGACTCCAGCGTCACGAGCAGGGTGGTCGTCCTTCTGACAGACGGTATGAACAACGCCGGCAAGATGGCGCCCTTGGCCGTCGCGCAGAGCGCCAAGGCCCTCGGCATCAAGATCTACACCATAGGCGCAGGCACTAGGGGCATGGCCCCCGTCCCGGGCACCGACTTCTTCGGCCGCAAGATCCTGCAGCAGGTCCCCGTCGAGATAGACGAGGATCTATTGAAGGAGATCGCCAAGACCACGGGCGGCCAGTATTTCCGCGCCACCGAGAAAGCCTCGCTTGAAAAGATCTACAAGGAGATCGACCAACTTGAGAAGACCAAGACGGAATCCCTGACCTACATGGAATGGATAGAAAGATTCCCCGGCCTGGTCTTCGCTGCCGCCGCGCTTCTTATCATTGAAACTCTGCTTTTGGCTACCAGATTCCAAAAACTGCCTTAAGGAGAAAAAAATGTACTTTGAAAAACTTTATTACATACACCTTCTCTGGATCGTGATTGCCCTGGCGGTCTTCCTCTTCTACAGAGACCGCAAAAGGAGTGCCATGCTTGAAAAATTCGCCTCCAGGGAAATGCTCGACAAGCTCACGACCAGAAGCGCGGGCGGACGGGTGCTCAAGATCTTCCTCTTCCTTTTCGGCTTGACCTTTTTGGTCCTCGCCCTCATGGAACCGAAGTGGGGCTACACCTGGGAGGAGATGAAAAGAGAAGGCCGCGACATCATAGTCGCCGTGGACGTATCGAGAAGCATGCTCGCCCAGGACATCGCGCCCAACAGGCTTGAGCGCGCCAAACGCGCGATCCTAGACCTCATGCAGATCATGCAGGGCGACCGCATAGGCCTGGTCGCTTTCGCCGGCAGCGCTTTCGTGCAGTGCCCCCTGACCTTGGACTACGGCGCGGCCAAGATGTTCCTCTCTGAGCTCGACCCCTCGCTCATACCGAAAGGCGGAACACAGATCGGCGAAGCCATCATAAAATCCGTCAACGCCTTCGAGGGCAACGAACGCAACACCAGGGCGCTCATCCTCATAACGGACGGCGAGAACCTTCAGGGCGACCTCGACAACGCCATAAAGATGGCCAAGGAGAAAGGCGTCAAGATCTTCTGCATCGGCATCGGAACGCCCAGCGGCAGCCCCATCCAGATCACGGACGAGAAAGGCCGCAAGACCTACATCACCGACCGCAACGGCAACCAGGTCCTTTCTAAGCTCAATGAAGAGACGCTCCAGAAGATCGCGCTGGAAACCGGCGGCGCCTACGCCCAGGCCGTCGCTTCCGGGCTTGAGCTTGACGCCATCTATACGAAAAGGATCGCGAACATGGACACCAAGGAGCTCGACTCTTCCAAGAAGAAGCACTACGAGCACAGGTTCCAGTGGCCCTTGTGCGCCGCGTTTTTCTGCTTCTTCCTGCAGTCCGTCGTAAAAGACGGCCAGAAGAAATCAGCTAAAGAAGGAGAAGCCGCATGAAAATGAAAAACATACTTCTACTCTTCGCGCTTTCGCTTTTAAGCATAGCAACCGATCTCAGCGCCGCCGAAAACAAAGAGCTCGCCTCTAAGATCGCCGACGGCAACAGGGCTTTCAAGGACGGAAATTTCCAGGAAGCCGAACAGAAATACGCCGACGCGCAGATTGACGCCCCCGACAATCCGGAAGCGAACTACAACGCCGGTCTCGCCTGCTATCGCCTTGAAAAATACGACGAAGCGATCTCCGCTTTCCAGAGAGCCGCCAGCGGCGCCTCTCAAGACCTGGAAGCCAAGTGCCATTACAACATCGGCAACTGCCTCTTCCGCCAGGGCAAACTAAAAGAATCCCTGGAGAGCTACAAGCGCGCCAACGAGCTCGACCGCGACGACGAAGACACCAAGGCCAACATCGAGTACGTCACCAGGCTTATGAAAGAGCTGGCGAGCCAGCAGAAAGACGAGCAGGAGAAAGATCCCCTGCAGAAGCTTCTGAGAGAACTCGAAGCGCTCATCAGAGCGCAGAACCTGACGCTCTTAAAGACCGTAAAGAGCCTTGAGAAAAGCAAGGACATCCCGCCCGACTTCCTTAGCTGCATCATGACGAACCAGTACGCCCATTCCGAAAAAGCCGACTACCTCATCGTCGGTTTCCAGGCGCTTTTCACCAACCTGCCGCCGGAAAGGCTGCAGTCCACAGGCAAAGCGCCGGTGCAGCAGGGCCTCGAGCAGACGCCGGAAAACGAAGCGCTGGTCAACCTCTACCAAGCTTTTGCGAACGTCGGCCAAGGCCTCAGCCAGTGCATAAAGGGCGGCGTTCCCCAGACGGACGTTTTCCAATCTCTCTCCAACCGTTTCCAGGAAGCCAGGGCGACCGCCGTCGGCCTCGTTTCGGAAAACGTTTCGCCCTACGTCAACGATCTGGCCGGGCGCTGCGCGGAAGTCTTCAACAACTTCTACGACCTCTCCGTCGATCTTTCGCTCTTGGACGCTCCCGCCTTGAAGGAATGCGCCGACAAGTTCAATAATATCGGCCAGGAGATCGTCAAGGAACTGAAATCCCGCAGCGGACAAAAGGACGAAAAGGAAGGCGAGGAGAAAGCGGAAGGAGAAGAGGAAGAATCTCTCCCTGTCGCCAGCGCAAAGACGCTCGCCATGAAGATCACGAACGCCGTGGAATTCTTAAAGCTCGGTTCCGCCGCTTCCAAAGCCGCTGAAGAAAAGCTCAGATCCCTCATAACTGAAGCGCCCACGAACCAGTTCGTCGCCCTGGACAATTTCATCAAGGCGAGGAAGGAATTCGAGGACGACGACCAGAAGAACAACGAAAAGCAGCAGCAGAATCAGCAGCAGCAACAGAACGACAACCAGAATCAGGACCAGCAGGATAACCAGGAACAGCAGGAGCAGGATCAGAAAGACCAGCAGGACCAGGATCAGAACCAGGATCAGAACCAGGATCAGCAAGATCAGCAGGATCAGCAGCAGAATCAGGAGCAGAATCAGGAGCAAAACCAGGATCAGCAGCAGCAACAGCAGCAGCCGCAGGATCAGAAGGAAAGCGAGGAGATGACCAAGGAACAGGCCGAGCAAATGCTCCGCGCTTTCGAGGAAGACAACTCCGACAAGGAAAAGAACCGCAAAAAAATGCCCGGAGCGATCGTGCCTGTTGACAAAAACTGGTAAAATATTCCCCTATGAAAAATACGATGAAAATTAAAGTCTTTTTCCTAACCCTGATGTTTGCGGTCTGCGCGCTGGCCGAACCTAAAGTCTCGGCCAGCTGCAGCAGAAGATCCATCAGCATGGACGAATCCTTGCGCTACACCGTTCTGGTGGAGAACGCCAAGAACGCCTCGCCGCCCACGCTTGGCGAAATGGACGGTTTCCGCGTCATCATGGGGCCGAGCCAGAGCAGCAACATCTCCATCGTAAACGGCGTGCAGTCCTCCTCGCAGGAATTCAGCTACGAACTGCAGGCCACAAGGACCGGCAAACTGACGATCGGCGAATCGAAAGTGAAGGTCGACGGCAAGACTTACAATCTGCCGAAGATCACCATCGACGTAAGCGAGGCCAGGAAAAGCTCAGCCAACTCCCCCGCCACAACGGAAACCGGCGGCGAACTCTTCCTCGAGCTGGACGCCAGCACGACGAACACTTTCTTAGGCGAACAGATCTTCCTAACGATCACGCTCTACTACAAGGATGTCAATCTTTCCGACGCCAGCCAGCCGGAACTGCAGTTCACCGGCTTCAACGTCCAGGACATCGGCAAGTACCAGCAGGACCGCCAGCGCTACCGCGGCCAGATCTACAACTATTTGCGCTTTCAGAAACTCATAATTCCGCTGAAGGCCGGCAAGCTCTCTATAGGACCCGCAAGCATGCGCGTGGCGGTCAACGTTCCCATAGCCAACAGAAGCCGCTCCAGGGATCCCTTCGACGATCCCTTCAGCCTTTTCCAGCGCTACCGCACGGTCGAGAAGAACGTCGTTTCCGAGCCTCTTTTCATCAATGTCCAAAACCTTCCCGCCCAGAACAAGCCGAAGGACTTCAAAGGCGCAGTCGGACGCTTCGCCCTCTCGGCCGAAGTAACGCCCAGGAAGGTCAAGGAAGGCGAGCCTGTCACGCTTAAGCTGACTCTGACCGGCATAGGCAACATAGACCAGGCCGTCGTCGATCTTTCCAGCACCAATTCGGCGGGCTTCACAGTCTACGATCCCGTCGTGGACAAAAAGACGAGCGTGGCGGACGGGCAATTGAAAGGCATCAAGACTTACAGCCAGATGTGGGTTCCCTTGAGTTCCGAGATAACGGAACTGCCGGCCGTCTCCTTCTCTTACTTCGACACCGCCAAAAACGATTACCAAACTCTTGTTGCCGGGCCATTCCCGCTTACCGTGGAAAAATCCGCGCAAAGCCAGAAGGTGACCGTCTCCGAGGCCATCCCGATCCAAAGGGGCGCCTCCCCCGCCATCAAGATCTTAAACCAGGATATCTTCGGCATAAAGCTGGAGAGCGGCGACGATGCGCTCGACAGCATCCGCAACAGAAAGCTTCTGCTCGCTTCGGCGTTGATCCCTCCCGCTTTCTTCATTCTCTGCGCGCTCTTCGCCCTCAAACGCTCCAAGGAGGAGGACCCGAGCTTCAAGAGGAAAAGCCAGGCTTACTCAAAAGCTGAGCAGAATCTCAAGAAAGCCAAAAAACTCAAAGGAAAGCCGGAAGCCATCAAAGACTTCTGCGGCTGCCTCTCGGCCGCCCTCAACGATTACGTCGCCGACACCCTTGATCTTCCCAAGGGCTCCATTTCCGCCGACACCATCGAGGATCCGGCTCTCAAAAAAGAATGGCAGGATCTCATGACCAGGATAGAGATGGCGCGCTTCGCCGGCAACTACGGTCCGAAGTGCGACAACGACCAATTGCTCTCGGACACCTCCCGTCTCTTGAAAGAATTAAGGAGGACTTTGAAATGAAAAAGATCATAGCGATCATTTTAGCCTTCTGCCTTTCCTTAGCGGCGCAGGCCGGCTCTTTTGAGGCCGCGAAATACTTCGCCCAGGGAAACTCCGCCTACACGAACCAGAATTATCAGGAAGCCATAACGTGCTACAACCGTTCGGCGCAGGAAGGACTCTCCTCCCCCGCTTTGAGCTACAACCTCGCCAACGCCTACTACAAGACGGGCGACCTTGGTAACGCCATCGCCTATTACAGGAAAGCTGAGCTCTTCGCTCCCCGCGACGCCGACACTTCCGCCAACTTAAAGCGCGCCCTGAGCCAGACCGAAGACAACATCGCGAGGAAAGAAGTTCCCTCAGCGCTTAGATCCTTCTTCTTCCTCTATTTCTACCTCGGGCTCCAGGAACAGGCTAAACTGGCCCTGATCTTCTGGATCATCCTCTGGCTTGTCCTGAGCGTTTTCATTCTCTCCAAGAACGGGAGCGTAAGAGGCGTCGCCAAGAAGTTAGCCCTGCTCTTTCTCGTCCTGACGCTCGTCTTCTTCGCGTCCGCCTCCTACAAATATTACGACGCCACGCATCAGGGCGTCGTAACGGATAAGGAAGCGAAGATCCACGCCGGTCCCGACGCCTCCTACACCGAAATGTTCGTCCTGAGATCCGGCTCGGAAGTCAAGGTGACGAGATCGCAGGGCAACTGGAAAAAGATCCTGGTCAATCAGGAGGAAGAGCAAAGCCAAGCAGGCTGGCTGGAGGAAAGCCAGATAAAAACGATTCTTCGACAAACAACAAAAAAAGCGCGCCTTGCGGCGCGCTTTTTTTATTGCTCCGGCTTACCGGATCATTTGTTCTCGAAGGCCTGCTTGAGGTCGGCGATGATGTCGTTGACATCCTCAAGGCCCACAGAGAGCCTGATGAGTCCGACCGGGATGCCGGCGGCTTCCAGCTGCTCGTCCGTCAGCTGACGGTGCGTGTGGCTGGCGGGATGCAGCACGATCGTCCTGTTCTCGGCCACGTGCGTTTCCACGCCGATGAATTTGAAGCGGTCGATGAATTCCGCGGCTTCCTTGCGCCCGCCCTTCACGCGGAAAGCGATGACGCCGCTGCAGCCGTTGGGCAGATACTTCTTGGCGAGCTCGTAGTCCGGGCTGCTCTTAAGACCGGGATAGTTGATCCATTCGACTTCCGGCCTGGATTCCAAAAATTCCGCGACCTTCTGGCCGTTCTCGGAGTGCCTGGGCATACGGAGATGCAGCGTTTCGAGGCCGTGGTTGAGGAGGAAAGCGTTCATCGGACCCTGCTGAGCGCCGATGTCCCTCATCAATTGGGCCACGAGCTTGATGGTGTAGGCCAGTTTGCCGAAGGCCTTCGTGTAGGTGAGGCCGTGGTAGCTCTCGTCCGGGGTGGTGAGGCCCGGGAACTTGTCGGCGTGCTTGTCCCAGTCGAAATTGCCGGAGTCGATGACAATGCCGCCGGTCGCGCAGGCGTGGCCGTCAAGGTACTTCGTGGTGGAGTGGATGACGATATCGCAGCCGAATTCGATGGGGCGGCAGTTGATGGGCGTCGGGAAGGTGTTGTCCACAATGAGGGGCACGCCGTGCTTGTGGGCTATGCGGGCGAACTTCTCGATGTCCAGGACTTTCACGTTGGGGTTCGTCAAAGTTTCGCCGAAAACCGCCTTGGTGTTGGGACGGAAATATTTGTCATACTCTTCTTCAGGAAGATCCTGGTCCACGAACTCCACCTCGATGCCGAGCTTCTTCAGAGTGACCGCGAAAAGGTTCAAAGTTCCGCCGTAGATGGAAGCGGAAGAGATGACGTGGTCGCCGGCGCTGGCGATATTGAAGATGGAGAAGAAGCTGGCGGCCTGGCCGGAAGCGGTCAGGACGCCCGCGATGCCGCCCTCAAGGTCGGCGATCTTGTTGGCCACGACGTCGTCGGTCGGGTTCTGCAGCCTGGTGTAGAAGTAGCCGGTGGCTTCCAGGTCAAAGAGCTTGCCCATCTCCTCGCTGGTGGCGTAGCGCCAGGTCGTGCTCTGGAAGATAGGCAGAGCCCTGGGGCCGCCGTTGACGGGCTGCCAGCCGCCCTGCGTGCAGATGGTGGCGAGGCTATATTCCTTGTTGGAGAGTTTCTTGTACCCGCCGCCCAGGCAGGTGATGTCGAACTTGGGGTTCAGAAGGGGGTTTTCATTGTCGTTCATGGTGGACCTCTCTATAGTTAATTGTTAATCAATGTCAAAAAGAAAGAGCCACACGATGCTCACTCTGCATGAAGCAGGAAACATCGTGTGGCCCGTTTGCGGTGCTATCTATAAGGTTCAGGCTTTCTCGGCCTGGATCTTGTTGGCGCGTTTGGCCAAGCGGGAAATGCGACGGCTGGCGGCTTTGCGATGAATGACGCCCAGCTGGGAAGCTTTGGCAACCGTGGAGATAGCGTTGCGCAGATCTTTCTCGAGATCCTGGCTCTCGGGAGAGACTTTCTTGGACATGGTCTTCACGCGGGACTTGACCTGCGTGTTGCGTTCCTGACGTACGGCGGCCTGCTTGAGGCTCTTGACGCGATGCTGATGTGAAGGCATAGATGAACTTGGTTTTTAAATTAGTTATTCGTGATAATTTTCAAATGGTGCTGACAATGATATCACAAGCGTTTTTAAAAATCAAGTTAGAAGAGGCCCTGCTCGAGCATGGCGGTAGCGACCTTCTTGAAGCCCGCGATGTTGGCGCCGGCCACAAGGTCGTAGCCCAAGCCGTACTCAGCGGCCGCTTCCGCGGAAACGTCGTGGATGTTCTTCATCATGACGGCCAGTTTCTCGTCCACTTCCTCGGCGGTCCAATTGAGGCGCTCGCTGTTCTGGGACAT
>DFCM01000103.1:9189-9831 GCA_002366995.1 bacterium UBP3_UBA3054
TCTGGGACATTTCCAGGGCGGAGACGCCGACGCCGCCGGCGTTCGCGGCCTTGGAGGGGGCGACCACTATGCCCTTCTCGCCTCTCAGGTAGTTGAGAGCTTCGTTGGTGGTGGGCATATTGGAGACTTCGATGTAGTACTTGGTGCCGTTGGCGACGATCTGCTTCGCTTCGGCAACGTCAACTTCGTTCTGGGTGGCGGCGGGCATGACGATGTCGCCCTTGATGCCCCAGGGTTTCTCCTTCGGGAAGAACTTGGCGCCGAACTTGTCCGCGTAAGCCTTGATGTTCTTGTCGTTGGCGGCGCGCATCTTAAGAAGGAAATCGATCTTCTCATCGGTCGTGACGCCCGCTTCGTCGAGGACGTAGCCCTGGGAGCCGGAAATGGTGATGACCTTGGCGCCGAGTTCGGCGGCCTTCTTGCAGATGCCCCACGTGACATTGCCGTAGCCGCTGGCCACGATGGTCTTGCCTTTGATGGAATCGTTCTCGTGCTTCAGGACTTCGTTCAGATAATAGATCGCGCCGTAACCGGTCGCTTCCGGACGAATGAGGGAGCCGCCGTAGGCGAGGCCCTTGCCCGTCAAAACGCCGTTCTCAAAGACGCCCTTTAAGCGGCGGTACTGGCCGTAGAGGAAACCGA
>DFCM01000103.1:9943-10068 GCA_002366995.1 bacterium UBP3_UBA3054
CCGCCCACGCCGATGTCGCCGGCCGGGACGTCAACGTCCGGTCCGATGTAGCGGTAGAGGGCCGTCATGAAGCTCTGGCAGAAACGCATTACTTCCGCGTCGCTCTTGCCCTTGGGGTCGAAGTC
>DFCM01000039.1:0-1036 GCA_002366995.1 bacterium UBP3_UBA3054
GGCAGAATTGATTGTTAAAATGTGTTGGTTATTCTAGCATAACCTCACATTCGGCGCAAGGGCCGTCTCTCATCTCCCGGTTCAGGAGCCGGTTGACTTTGAAAAGGCAAAGTGGTATTATCTTAAGCCTAAACCTTTAAAAGGGAATAAACGTTTCCGAGCATGACGATTGTTCCGCTTTTGTGGGTACGTAAAACAGAGTACTTTTCTTTATTTAACTTAAGGAAATTATGAAACAGCAAGACGTCAACAAGACCTTCGTTCTCAAGGCTTCCGAAGTCGATCAGAAATGGTATCTGGTCAACGCCGAAGGCCAGAACCTTGGTCGACTCGCCACTAAAGTGGCCGACATTCTGCGCGGCAAAAACAAAGCCACCTATACGCCGAACGTGGACGGCGGCGACTATGTCGTCGTCATCAACGCTGAGAAAGTGAGCGTTACCGGCCGTAAAGCGACCGATAAGTCTTACACCAGCCACTCCGGTTACCCCGGCGGCTTCAAGCGCCGTAATTTCGCGGATGTCATCTCCTCCCATCCGGAACGTGTCATTCTGCACGCCGTGAAGGGCATGCTCCCCAAGAACAAGCTCGGATACTCCATCCTTGCCAAACTCAAAGTCTATGCCGGTCCCGAACATCCTCACACCGCGCAGAAACCAGTTGAGATCACCCTGTAACATATCTGAAATATGAGCGAAAATATGAGCGAAAACAGCACCGTCACCCAGGAAACCGTCGAGGTTCCCGAAGTCGAAAAAACGCCCGAAGTTCAGGCCGCTCCCGTTCCTGACACCCGCGTCTTCACTTCCAGCTACTCCGCCACCGGCCGCCGTAAAAGGTCTAGCGCCCGCGTGGTCCTGAAGCCCGGCAGCGGCACCATTACCGTCAACGGCCGCACCTTCGAGGAATACTTCCCCGTCGCCACCACCAGGCAGCTGGTCCAGGAAGCTTTCGAAGCCGCCAAGATCATCGGCAAGTTCGACGTTGTCGCCACTGTCAGCGGCGGCGGGATTTCCGGCCAGGCCGGCGCCATCCG
>DFCM01000039.1:1115-4365 GCA_002366995.1 bacterium UBP3_UBA3054
GCGCCATCCGTCACGGCATCGCCAGAGCTTTGGCTCTGATCGACGACGCTACGCGCGCCCTCGTCAAATCCAACGGCCTCCTCACCAGGGACGCCCGCGAGAAAGAGCGCAAGAAATACGGTCAGCGCGGCGCCCGCGCCCGCTTCCAGTTCTCGAAGCGTTAAAGATGCCGCCGTATATCGGCGTATCATCCTTCGGTATTGCGCGGGTGTAACTCAATTGGCAGAGTCACAGCCTTCCAAGCTGTTGGTTGCCGGTTCGAGTCCGGTCGCCCGCTCCACCGAGGCAAAAAAAAGAGCCGCTTACGCGGCTCTTTTTTTGTACCCTCTGTCAAGGGCGCTTTTTATTGTTCCCTGGTCATGGTGACGTCGTAGATGTCGAGGAAACAGTTGGTGGCCTGGCCGTCGAGATAGAAGTGCAGCGCCATATTGATCGTGTCGCTTTTTATGGTCTTGCTGGAGTGCTCGGCGTGATGGACGAAGCTCAGGTCGGCGAAATCCTCGCTGATGGAGAATTCCTCGCTCCTGTCGTTCTTGGTCTGATGGAGCGTGTCCCCTCTTATCTCGTCTTCCCAATCCTGCTCGAAACGGATGCGGCCTTTGCCGCCTCTTCCCCTCGCCTTGAAGCTGACGCGGTAGTTCTTGCCGTCGTAAAGCTTGAGATGGGATTTGCACAAGCCGCCCGTGCCGCCGATATAGCCGTCGGCGTAAGTAAGATGAACGTAATCGATGAGGGCTGTCTGGCCCGTCATGCGGTCAACGATGACCGTCTCGCTCTTGATGTCGGCGACCGGCGCGGCATTGCGGTCCCAGAGCTGCTCTTCGCTCCAGCCGGCCAGAGCTTTGTAAGGCTTGTAAGTGTCCTTGCCTTTCAGCTGCGTGGTCGGGCCGAAGGCCGGGCGGGCCTTGACGCCGATGTTGCGGGCAACGTAAAAAAAGCCTTGTATATCGCTGAGAAGAAGGTCTAAAAGACCGTCCTTGTCTATGTCGTAAAGATAGCAGCGCGCGCCTTCGCCAACCGGAGTCGAGGAGCCGTTGACGGTCAGTTCGCCGACAAAGTTCAAAAGCCTCGGGTTTTCCGGATCCGCCTGCTCGGGCGAGCAGTACATCAGAAGCTTGCCTTCGGAATCGGCAATCAGTATGTCCATCTTGCCGTCGCCGTTCAGATCTCCGTGGCAGGGGTCAAGCATCTCGCGGCCGTAGCCGTAGGCCAGCCACTGCCTGTCATCCTCGGGCTTGAAACGCGGGTTGGCTTTGCTTCCCCAGTTCTTAAAGAAATAGACGGCGTTGGCGGAGTAGGAGGCGTCGCCCATGTAAAGGTCGAAGTTGCCGTCGTTATCCCAGTCGTAGAAACGCGGAGTGAAGCCGCGGCCGCGGTAAGGCTCCTTGTTGAAGACCAGAGTAGGCGCGGAGGATTTGAAGTATCCGTTGCCAAGCGCCCTTATGACGTAGATCTCGCCGTTTTCGGAAGTGTAGACGATATCCGGCTTGCCGTCGTCCTCGAAGTCCTGGACGTCGACGTGCAGAAGCGACCATTTGGAGTATTGGCCGTGCAAAAACTTGCCTATGGAAAATTTCGGCGGATACGTGCCGTTCTTGCTGGTCTGATCGAAGTACCAGATGAAGCCGCCCTCGCCGCCGACCACCAGATCGGGCTTGCCGTCCTCGGTCACGTCGGCAAAGCAAACGGAGGGGCCTACCCGGTAGTACCCGCTGTAGGCGCCGTGCTTAAGAGTGTAGAGCTCGCCGCCCCTGACTTTGAGGAAACCTTCCTTCGTGACGCCGTCCCAAAGGTTATCGCGCATCTCGATCTTGTCCTTCGTTATGAATTTCTTGTCCAAAAGATGTTCTTTCGGCTTCTCCTTCTCCTCTTCATCGGCATACAAAAACGAAGCGGAAAGAGTAAGAGCCAGAAGAGAGGCGAACAACAGTTTCTTTTCTAAGTTAGTCATCTTCTTTTACTGCTTTTGGAATTTAATGTCTCTGATATCTAAGAAAGCGTTGGTCGCGCCCGGATTCATTTTGAAGCTTACGGAAACAGAGGGATGTTCGCGGCGGTTGCTCACGAACTCGGGAGTGTAAAGGAAGGAGCAGTCGGTCCATTCGTTGCCGGCGGAAAGGTCGAAGTCCTTCGTGAAGCTCTCGTCGTATTCGGTGTCGCCCTTCACGATCTTTTCGTAGATCTGCCTGATGTGCAGCACAGGCTTGACCGCGCGGCCCCTGACCTTGAAGGACAGGCGGTAGGCGGTCCCGTAATCCATGTTGTTGATGTTGTCGTCGTAATACTTGGCAAAGTAGGAGTCCGTGCCGGTGTAGCCGTCCTCGTAATAGGCTCTCGCGAAACTGTACTTCTCCTGGGTCTCGACGTCCGTCTCACTCATGTATTTGATGTTGCAGCCGGTGTTGCCGCCGTAGCGCGCCGGGTTCCAATAAGTGTAGGAATCGTCCTCGTGATGGCCGTACCAGGTCTTTTTCATGGGGCCGAAGTAGGGTTTCAGCCTGTCCTGGGCTTTCACGATCACAGGCTTCGAGAATTCGCAGCGTTCCATCGGGCCCACGAACTGGGAAGCGTAGATCTTGCCGTCCACCGAGCTGATGAGAAGATCCATCTTCTTGTTGCCGGTAAGATCGGCGAGATACGGACGCGTTCCGATGCCGAAGAATTTGGCGGGCGTGTCGGCGAACTTCGCCTCGCCCTTATATTCCAGCAAATACTGAGCGTCGGTCTGGTCTTCCTTGAAGCCGACGTTGATGTAAAGGTGGAGACCGCCGTCGAGGGCGCCCGTAAGTATGTCGGGCTTGCCGTCGCCGTTGAAGTCGGCAATGGTCGGCGCCAGCTGTTCCCTGCCGTAGCCGTAAGCAAGCCACTGCGGCTTCTGGTTGCGGAAGTTGGGCGCGGAGCTCGTGCCTTTGTTGAAAAGGATGTAGATGGCGTTGGCCGAATACGAGCCTTCGCCGTAGAGAAGATCGTAGTTGCCGTCGCCGTTCCAGTCGTAGATCCTCGGCGAAAGCTGGCGGCCGGTGTACAGTTCGCCGTTCTCGCCGTTGCCGTTCAGCTGGATCTGGGCGTTTTCCGAAACGTTGAAAAGTCCCTCGCCCTTGCCCTTCAGAAAGAAGATGCGGCCCTGGTCGGCGCCTATCACGATATCCTGGATGTTGTCGCCGTCCATGTCGTGAACGTCAACGCCCGTCACGGCGCAGCCTAAGAAAGAATGCAGGAAGCGGCCGGAGCCGAATTTCGGCGGCCAGGA
>DFCM01000051.1:0-1383 GCA_002366995.1 bacterium UBP3_UBA3054
GGAATTCATTCCCGCGGTCGAGAAGGGACTGAGGGAAGCGATGACTAGCGGCGTGCTTCTTGGATACCCTTGCACGGACTTCAAGGCCACGCTCTTCGACGGCTCCTTCCACGAAGTCGACTCTTCGGAAATGGCCTTCAAGATGGCGGCTATTTTCGCCTTCAGGGACGGCATCCCCAAATGCAAGCCGGTCCTTATGGAGCCTGTGATGCATGTGGAAGTGACGACTCCCGACACCAACCTTGGCGACGTCATAGGCGACCTCAACAGCCGCCGCGCCAAAGTCAGGGAGATCGTGCCCAAGCAGCATCTCCAGGTCGTCAAGGCCCAGGTGCCCCTGGCCGAGATGTTCGGATACGCTACGGCTGTCCGCACGCTGACCAGCGGCCGCGCCAGCTATAGCATGGAACCCGACCATTTTGAGCAGGTTCCCAAGGCCATCCAGGAGAAACTGCTGGCCGGCAAGTAAAGCGCGGTTTGCTTTTTCGGGGCTATTTGATTATAATATCCCTAAAGTAGTCTAGTTTGCTTAAAAAATCAATTTAAATAAAGGAGAAACCATGAAAAAAGTGAACACGAAAGGCTTCACCTTGATTGAATTGCTGGTCGTGATCTCCGTTATCGGCATTTTGGCCGGTCTTGGTGTCGGCGCCCAGGGTCCTATCAAAGAGAAGGTCGGTCAGTTGCAACGTAAGGCTATGCTGCGAGACTTATACATCTTCTTGCAGACCTATCAGCAGGACTTCGGTTCTTTCCCGAGCGTCCAGCCTCCTGCCACCCGCTATGAGCAGGGCGGCGGTGTGCGCGACCTGTATCCCTTGTCCTACACTGGTCGTATGGACAAGCAGCAACTGAATGAACTTTTCCATCCGCCGGGAGGTCAGTTCGACGATTTCTCGAACGATCCGCGTCCGGAGGAATTTGACAAGAACCACATCGGCTGGTCCTACAACTCCACCGCTCGTATCGACAGCGAAGATCCGCTGATCGCTGACCAGGGCGTGAGCAGCGGATCCTTGCGTCTCAACAGCGCCGACCGTGGTATCAAACCGCTTTCCGGCAAGGAAGTGCTGGTCCTGTTGGCCAACGGCCGCGTTGAGTCCGTTCCGGCGAACAAGAAAAACGGCAAGCTGCTGGGCGACAAAGTAAAAGACTGGGGCGTGCTGAAAGACTAACCTTTCTCAGCGCTCAAGCGAAAAAGGCCGGGAGTTTTCCCGGTCTTTTTTTTTGAGTCGGCGAAGCAAAGTTGTCGTATGCCCCCGGCTCACAATTACGCGTGCATGGCCTTGATTTGCATCCTCCATGAGTTCGCCTTGGGGCACACGACACACTTTGCTCCGCCGTAATCCGCTGAGCGAAAGAAGCACATATCCCTAAGCGAAC
>DFCM01000051.1:1507-16619 GCA_002366995.1 bacterium UBP3_UBA3054
CGTAGTCCGTGAGCGAGGGATATGTGCTTAGCTCGCACAACACGCGTAATTGTGAGCCGGGGGCATACGACAACTTTGCTTTGCTGCTAGTATGGTAAAATATTGGCATGAGATTTATCGTCAGTCTGCTAGCTTTGCTCTTCGCGATGTCCGCTTTTTCGGCCGGACAAAGAGACACGCGCATATCCGGCCGCGTCATCAAAGGATTGGGCATAGAGGACGACAAGTTCGCGGAACTTCCCGTCCAGTCCTTGCCGAAGGACGGGTTCATAGTTGACACTTACCAGATCCTGCCGATAGACGGAAGCAACGGCTTTTACCAGATCTGGGACGAAGTGCATCTCGACGAAACGGACGGGTTGGTGAAATTACTGAGAAGCGACGCGGAATCGAACGCGCTTTGGCAAATAACGCTCAATGATTTTTCAGGTACGCAGCGCCACCCCAGGATGCTGAATTTTCCTGACGGAACGCTTCTGACGGCCTGGGAGAGCGCAAGCGCCGGAACGAACAACGTGAACATCTGGTGCATGCGGATAGACGGCGAAGGAAACGCCCTCTGGCCGCTTCCCGGCGTTTTGTCATGCGCTCCGCGCAACCAGAAAAACGTGAGCCTGGCCTGCTTGTGCGACGGGGGAATCGCGGCTGTCTGGGAAGATTACCGCAACGGCGATTCGGACATTTATTTCCAGGAGATACTGCCGGACGGGAGCCCTGTCTACACGCCGGACGGCGTGGCCATAGAAAAGGTGGAGGGAGCCCAGCTGAAGCCCGGGTTTATCCTGGACGAGCAAGGGTTCGCTAAAAAGCTTTGCTGGGAAGACCACAAGGATCTCAATTATCCCATCTGCATGGTCACGATAGATCTGGACGATCTGTCCGTTCCGGAAGCGGGCGCGCTTCCTCTTTTGTTATCCCTTCTTTTCCTTTTGAGAAGGAAAGGCTAGAACTTCAGATCCAGCATCATCTCGAAGCGGCCGCTCTCGACTTTCGTTTTCTGGTTTTCCCAGGCTTCCGTGAGATGGAAATAGGGCGGCTTGTCGTCGACCTGGACTTCCAAGTCGAGATTGGCGTCATGGAGGGTGGCCGCCGGAATGGAAACTTTCTTGTTTTTGATATCCGTAGATTTAAGGTCCAAGCCTCTTAACTGCAGTTTCACCACGCCGGGCAGCATGTTTTTGCCCTCGAAGCGCAGCTCTCCTTCCGCGGAGAAGCGGCCTTTAGTTATTTCCCAGTTGCCGTAGTTTTCCGGAACGAGCTCGCCAATTACTTCCGCCGGCAGGTCTTTCAGCAGAAATTTCAAGACCTTTGTGCTCACGTCTGTCGAGAGCTCGCCTTGGAAGACAGCTTCGGGATATTCCCTGAGTTTCATAAGCCAGGATGACTGCGGGTCCTCGGCCAGTTCCTGCGGCACGGCCAGATTGCGTCCGGTCACTTCGACCACGTCCCAAACGATGGGCTTCGTCCGTCCCTGGAAGATCACCGTTCCGCCATCAATGCGGGCGTCCTTGATGTAGAGAGGTTCTTTGCCTTTTTCGTTCTTCGACAAAAGGTAGGGGAGTTTTCCCAATTCCACTTTTTCCGCTGAGTAATTCAAAACCGAGCCGCTTTTGGCGATCGGCACGAAGGACTTTTTCCCGGAAATAGCGCTAAGCAAATCGCAGGGCGCCGCCAAAGTGACGTTGGTGGCGGAAAGAAAAACGGTGCGCCGGCCTTTCATCAGCTCGCTCTCGTCTAAGGTCATCTCCACCCTTTCGACGTAAGCCGTGAAGCCCAAAACGGGGTCGACGGCTTTGACTTGTTCGAAGACGGCCTCGGCTTTCGGCAGATCAAGGTCCAGCGAACCTATTTCAAGGGGCATTCCTTTTTCAGCGGAATAGGAAGTCAGCTTTTCCTTGACGGCCAAATTGTCAAGAACGCCAACGGCAATGATAATGCCGAGCAGCAAAAGGGGAACGATGACCAGAATGGCTTTCAGAACGCGCATAAGGCCTAAATCGGGGGCTTTTGGATAAAGAAGAGGAAACTATATCAGTCCAGGGGATAACGGGCCGTCAAAACGGAAGCGTTGTGGCCGCCGAAACCGAAGGAGTTACTGAGCGCGTATTTGATCTCGGCCTTTCTGGCGACGTTCGGCACGCAGTCCACGAGGCATTCCGGATCCGGCTCTTCCTGGTTGATGGTCGGAGGAACAAGGCTGTTGTTCATGGCCAGAAGCGTGGCGATGAGCTCGATGGCGCCCGCCGCGCCCAGCGTATGGCCGGTCATGGATTTCGTGGAACAGAGCATGACTTTCGTGTCTTCGCCGAAGAGGCGCTTGACAGCCATGACTTCCGAGATGTCGCCCAAGTGCGTGGAAGTGCCGTGGGCGTTGATATAGTCGATCTGATCAGTCGTGACGCCGCCCTGTTCGAGGGCTTTGCGCATTGCGATCTCGGCGCCCCGGCCTTCCGGATGGGGGGCGACCATGTGATAAGCGTCCGCGGACATGCCGACGGCCTTGATCTCGCCATAGATCTTGGCGCCGCGCTTAAGAGCGTGCTGAAGTTCCTCAAGAACTACTACGCCGGAACCTTCCGCGATAACGAAACCGCAGCGCTTCTTATCGAAGGGACGGCTGCCTTTTTCAGGCTCGTCGTTGAAGCCGGTGCACAGCGCTTTCATGGAGCAGAAGCCCGCCAAGCCCATGGAGACGATGCCCGCTTCCGCGCCGCCGGTCACCATAACGTCGGCGTCGCCGAACATGATCGCTCGGAAAGCGCTGCCGATGGCATGGCTCGCCGTGGCGCAGGCGGAACTGACGCTGTAGTTGGGGCCCTGGGCGTTATAGCGGATGGAAACGATACCGGAAGCGATATCGCTGATGAGCATGGGAATGAAGAAGGGGGAGACGTACCTGGCGCCCTTGTCGAGCAGCGTACGGTACTGGTCTTCGAAAGTCTTCATGCCGCCGATGCCGGAACCGATGATGACGCCGAACTTGGAAGGGTCCTCGTTCTCGGGAACGATGGCGCTGTCGGCTACGGCCTGGCTGGCCGCGGTGACGGCGAACTGCGCGACGCGGTCCATGCGCCTCGCTTCTTTGCCGTCGATGTATTCGGTCGGATCGAAATCCAGTACCTGTCCGGCGATCTTCGAGGGATAAGGTTCAGGATCGATAATGGAAAGCTTAGTGATACCGCTTTTGCCAGCGGCAAGATTCTGCCAAAAATCAGACACTTTGTTTCCCAGCGGGGAAACAACACCCATACCAGTAACAACTACGCGGCGCGTGGTATCCATACTCTCTCCAATATTAAAGACAAAAAAGGGGAGTTCAAAGCGAACTCCCCTTGGCAAAATAGCGTTTACTGCTGCTGTTTTTCGGCCAATTTGGCATCGATGAAGCGGACGGCGTCACCGACGGTTTTGATCTTTTCGGCCTCTTCGTCGGGGACGGGGGCTTCGAATTCTTCTTCGAGAGCCATGACGACTTCCACGAGGTCCAGGCTGTCAGCGCCCAGATCGTCTGTGAAGTTGGCGTCTTCCGTGACTTCCTCCGGCTTGACGCCGAGCTGTTTCACGATGATGTCCTTGACTTTTTCAAACGTTGTAGCCATGTTTTTCTCCTTTGTAGGTATGATAAAACTATATTGATTATAAAAAATTACATTACCATTCCGCCGTCCACTACGATGACCTGCCCGGTGATGTAAGAGGACAGATCGGAACAGAGGAAGAGTGCGGTATTTGCTATGTCGTTGGGTTCGCCGAACTGCTTCAGAGCGACCAGCTCGAGCATTTTGGCCTTGACTTCGTCGGGAAGGACTTCCGTCATTTTGGTCTTGATGAAGCCCGGGGCGATGGCGTTGGCGGTGATGCCGCGGCTCGCCAGCTCTTTCGCCGTGGTCTTCGTAAGCGCGATAAGGCCGCCTTTGCTGGCGGAGTAGTTCGCCTGGCCGGCGTTGCCGATAAGGCCGACGATACTGGCCATATTGACGATGCGGCCGCTTCTCTGCTTCATCATGATGCGGGCGACGGCTTTCGTGCAGTTGAAGGCGCCCTTAAGGTTGACTCTCAAAACGGCGTCCCACTCGTCTTCGCCCATCCTTATGAGCAGCGTGTCTTTCGTTATGCCGGCGTTGTTGACGAGAATGTCCAGGGAGCCGAAGTCGGACTGGATCTTCTCCATCAGAGCCTGCATATCGGCAAGATTCGAGACGTCGCCGGCGTAGCCTTCGGCCTTGACGCCTAGAGCCCTTACGGCCGCAACGGTCTCAACTGTAAATTCTTCTTTCAATTCCACCACGGCGATGTTAGCGCCGGCTGAGGCCAGTTTAAGGGCGATGGAAGCGCCTATGCCGCGGCCAGCGCCGGTGATAACGGCTGTCTTGGAACTTAGATTGATTTCGTATGCCATAATTTTCAAGTATTATTTAGGAATATTATACCAAAACGGTCCCTCAGATGCTAGCAAGCTCATCAAGCTTGCCGCAAGTTTGCGTTTTAGCTTCTCTGTCGATTTTTTTCGCGAGCCCGCAGAGCACGTTGCCGGGGCCGCATTCCAAACTGATTTCCGCTCCCAATGCCGCGATGGCGCGGAAGTCGTCCTCCCAGCGCACGCTCTCCACTATCTGGCGTCCGAGCAGGGACGCGAAGTCGGCGTCTTCGGGATACATGCCGCCCAGCACGTTGGAAGCGACGGGGAAATTGGCTTTCTGCCACTTGGTCTCTTTCAGGAGGGGAAGCAGTTTTTCCCTGGCTGGATCCATGAAGGGGGAGTGGAAAGCTCCGCCGACCGCGAGGGGAATGACGCGCCTGGCGCCCGCCGCGATAAGTTCGTCCTGGGCTTTCTCGATGCTCTCTTTGGCGCCTGATATGACGATCTGCCCGGGGCAGTTGAAATTGGCGACGTAGAGGGAAGGATACTTGGCGCAGATGTCCTTTACCACGGCGCCGTCCAGCTGAAGGACGGCGGCCATGGAGCCGGAGGCCTTTTCGGCCGCTTCCTGCATGAAGAGCGACCTGGAGCGCACGAGCTCAAGCCCTTCCTCAAACGAGAGAACGCCCGCGGCCGTAAGCGCCGAGTATTCGCCCAGGCTCAAACCGCCCGCGGCGACGATCTCGAGATCGGGCTTCTTTTCCTTCAGCGCGGCGAAAGCCGCCAGGGAAACGGTGTAGATGGCGACCTGGGTTATGTCGGTCCTCTTCAGGTCTTCTTCCGGACCTTCGAAGACGGTCTTTAGAAAACCTTCGCCCATAAGAGCGGAGGCTTTGTCAAAAATATTTTTCGCGGCCGGGGAATTTTCAAAGAGATCCTTGCCCATGCCGACGTACTGAGCGCCCTGGCCCGGGAAAAGCAAAGCGATTTTTGTCATGATCTTTCAATTTCTTGGGGTTGAATTAGCGCTTCCGCGATGTAGCGGTTGAGGTCGTGGGCAACGATCTCCTGGGCGCGGAAGATGGCGGCGCACAAGGCGTCCGCGTGGGAATTGCCGTGGGCTATTATGCAGGTCCCGTTCACGCCGAGCAAAGGAGCGCCTCCGAACTTCCTGACGTCGAAGTGGCGCCTGATCTGCTGGGCGGGCGACTGGGAGAAAAAGCTGGCAAACAGCCTCGCGAAGCCGTACTTGTTGCTTTGCGGGTGACTGACCATCGTCTGGATGCCGCTCGCCATGCCTTCCATGACTTTCAGGGCGACGTTGCCGACGAAACCGTCGCAGACGATGACGTCGACCTTGCCGAGGAAAATGTCCTGGCCTTCCACATTGCCGTAAAAGTGCAAAGGAGAGTTCTTCAGAAGCGCGTGCGCTTCCCTCGTCTCCTTGTTGCCTTTCTCATCCTCCTCGCCCACAGACAAAAGGCCCACCACGGGATGGGTCTTTTTAAGGACGTGCCTGGCGTAGCAGGCGCCCATTTTCGCGAACTGCACGAGGTTGTGCGCCTTGCAGTTCACGGTCGCTCCGGCGTCTAAGAGAACTGTCGCGCCGAAAGGACCGGGGATAAGAGTGGCGATCGCCGGCCTGTCCACGCCCGGCAGAAGCTCCCACTCCATAAGGGCGGCGGCGGCCAGGGCGCCGGTGTTGCCGGCTGAGACGATAGCGTCGACTTCCCCTTTGGCTGCCATGCGCGTGGCGACGGCAATGGAGGAATCGCGCTTTTTTCTCAAGGTGACGGCGGGGGACTCGTTCATCTCCACGTTCTGGGAGGCGTGGATAACTCTAACAGGGGCGTTGCTGGCGTTAAGGTCTGAAAGGCAGGCCTCTATGCGCTCGGCGTCTCCCACCAGGATGATGTTAGCTTCAGAGTCGCCGCTGGCAAGGTATTTTAGGGCGCCAGCGACGATCTCGTTGGGGGCGTAATCGCCCCCCATAGCGTCAACGGCAATACGCATTGCGTAACGCAAAGAAAGGAATTATTCGGCGACGGTAGCCAGAGCGATCACGCGGCGGCCTTTGTAGAAACCGCACTTCGGGCAGACCACATGGGGCTGCTTCTCATAGCCGCAATTGGAGCAGGCCTGAGTCTGGGGCTTCGTTAAGGAGTCGTGCGTGCGGCGTTTGTCGCGGCGGGTCTGAGAATGTCTGCGTTTTGGATTTGCCATAAAAATCTCACTTTTTGTTGTTTATTTCATTTTTAATTGTGAATAGAGATTGTACCATAACCGCCCCCATAAGTCAAAGCCAAGCCTATTGGAAAATTTGCTAAAATTTGACCATGACTTCTTTTAGGCTGAACTACCTGGAAACACCCGCGCTTACGGTCGAGGAGCAGATCGCTCTGGACAGAGAACTTATGTCCGAAGTCGGAAAGGGAACGCGGCCTCCGCTCCTGCGCTTCTACGACTTCAGCGACGAGGCGGTCGTTCTCGGTCTCAGCCAGGAAGAGGAGCGCTACGTTGACAAGCAGGAAGCCGAAAAGGACGGCGTTCCCATCCTCAGGCGTTTTTCCGGCGGAGGCACGGTCTTCATTCACAAGGGCTGCCTGGTCTACACCATCGTAACCACCCTGACGCCTCCCTTCAAACGCTTCGACGTTATGGGCGCTTATAAAACAGCCTTCGCTCCTCTCACAGAGGCTTTCGCCAAGAAAGGACTTAAACTGGAATTCCGTGAACCTTGCGATCTGGCCGTTGACGGCAGAAAGATAGCCGGCAACGCCCAGAGCCAGCGCCAGGGCGCCCTCCTCATCCACGGCAGCTTCCTCGTTGATCCCGATCTCATAAGGATCAAGCGCTACCTCAAAGAACCCGACGTCCGCCCCCTTTATCGCGCCGAACGTTCTCACGAAGATTTTCTTTTGCCGCTTTCCGATCTTGGTCTTGATGAGCAAAAGCTCAAAGCGCTCCTCATCGGCGCCTGGTGCTGATTTGATCCCTGAATAATGATAAAATAGACGAAAGTTGTAACAATTGCGGAGAACGTCTGCATGAAGAATATTCAATTGATCATCCTGGCGCTTTTTGTCGGCGCGAACGCGCTTTTTGGAGCCGGGAAGGTATTTTGCGACCGCGCCGGCGAAAGTCAGCAAGCTTTGGTCATCCCTGAACGCGCCGCAAGGGTGTTCGGCGAGGGAGAGAGCGCGATCCCCACGGACTGGGAGGGGACCTATGACGGCGGCAACCAGGAGGCAATTATCCGCCGCACCATGGAGATGCATCTGGATCCCGTCGAAGACGCGGAAGGCGATGTGGCAGTGTCGGGAACGATAAACATCCGGCCGTACATCGGCGACATCTGGTCCGTTTACGAGGGGGCTTACAAGTTCGCCGGTACATACAATAAGGAAACGGGAAAGATCGTTGTCCAGGGGCAGACCTGGGTAAGCTTCCCCATCGACCAAGACACCCGCGAGGAAGCGCCGGACTGGGACTTTTTCGTTTTCCAGGGGACGGTGAGCGCGGACAAGATAACAGGCACCACAGTTCGCGGCAACTGGAGGATGTTCCCTCAGAGCTACGACGGCGACGATGTGGATTCCGGGTTCGGGTTGGAAAAAGACAACAACAGTTTCGTGCACAGCAACCGCTCGCCGAATGACGGCTTCTACGGGTCTACGAACTATGTGATCAGTTCCGAACTTTTCGAGAGGCTGAAGAGCTTTGCCAGCAGCGAATCGGAAGTCAACGTAATAAAGCAGCAGATGAACGTGAAATGGAGCGGTTCCTGCTACGGGATCTCGGCCACCATGGGGCTTACCTTTGAAAAGCTTCTGGATGCCGGTGAGATCTCCGGGGAGAGTTTGAGCCCGGATGATTATTACAATATGCCCCAGCCCAAGGACTGTGGAAAGCTGAAAGACATCATCAACTACTACCATCTTTCCCAGGATCTGGAGAACTACGGCGAGTACGCCGGCCGCACAAAAAATTTCAATCCCTCTCTGTGGAACGGCTGGATCTACGGTTATGAGCCGAAATTCATGAACGAGAGCCTTTCCGGCTTCTTGGGCAACCTTGTGAAGGACGCGAAAGCGGCCTGTGAGGACGGGAAATCTCTGCTATTCTGCTTCGGCGTCCCGAACCTGGCCCACTTGGTGTTGGTGACGGGATACTCCGTCAGCGAGGACGGGTATAGGCTGAAGATGTACGATATGAACAGCGTGCGGGAATACAAAGGAAGCGGCAGGTTCACGTACATGAGCATATCCAAAGACCTGCTAACTTTCAGTTTCATGACGGGCAACGGAGAGATCGTCGACGAGGACAATTATTTGAATCTCAGTTATCTTGAGCCTTCGAAGCTTTCCGACATCAAATACTGCTCCCTCATCAAGAGGCGTTCTTCCGACCAGGTCACGATCGCCTTCAGCCCGGACAGCGAATTCACGCTGACCGGCCCGAGGGGGACGACGCTCACTTACAGGAAGTCAGCTTTCAGCGGAAGTTTTCCGATCAACTCAGTCGATTACTTGGAAAAGAAGATAAAGATCAAGACCAAGCGTTTCGAGAATTTCACGATCGCGCCTTTGGGAAAAGAGATAAACATCCAGATCTATGATGACGATCACTTTAAGAGCGTGGAAGGGAAAAATATCAAGAAGATCGAGCTCTCCCTTACCGGCGACACGAAACTAACGGGCGGCGCGTACACTTTCAAAGCCTATTCCTCCGTGGAGGAGAAGCTTGGGATTGGGGAGAGCGGCCTGGCCTCGATTGCCGGCAAAGCCAATGGCAAGGTCATCATCAGGAGCGGCAAAGACAAGGTGGAAGCCTCCTCGCCCAAGAAGATCTCGCACGTAAAGACGGCCGTCTACCAGGACGTCAGAACGGCTGGCGGCACCATCAAGGGCAGAAGGACGTCGGTCTCCGTCAACGCCGCGGAAGATCTTTCCAACCGCGACCTCAACGTGAGCGGCAAGATCGTCTTCGGGAAGGACGCCTATGTGTACCGGGGCTGGGCCGTGAAGCCCAAGGTCACGGTCTTCGCGGGTGGCAGAGTCCTTCGGAAAAACAAGGATTACAAGATCAGCTACTCTGACAACAAAAAAGTCGGAACCGCAACCGTCACCGTCACCGGCCTAGGGGAGTACAAGGGAGAGATCTCAGCTGAGTTCCCGATCGTCTCAAAATAGGCTGATTTGCTATAATCGGTGTAGAATGCTTGCGACCTTTTAACCAAAACTACCTACGGGAGAATATATGGAACCTCTGATCATCAACGGAAACGAGACCGCGGCCGCGATTCGCGCTGAAATGGCCAAAGAAGTGGCGGAAATGAAAGCCAAGGGCGTGGAGCCCGGACTGGGCTTTGTTTTGGTGGGCGACAATCCCGCTTCGCAGGCCTACGTCAGGATGAAGAAGAAAGCCTGCGCGGAAGTCGGCATCACCGGTTACGACTACGAGCTCCCGAAGGAAACGACGCAGGAAGAATTATTGAAGCTGGTAGATGAGCTGAACCACGATCCCAAGATCGACGGCTTCATCGTGCAGCTGCCCTTGCCGAAACACATTTCCGAAGAAGCCATCATCGCCGCCACCGATCCCAAAAAAGACGTGGACTGCTTCCACCCCATCAACGTGGGCAAGCTCTGCATCGGCGACACAGACGGCTTCTTCCCCTGCACGCCCTACGGCGTGGTGGTGCTTCTGCAGAGAGCCGGCATCGAGGTGAAAGGAAAGCATGTGGTGGTGGTCGGCCGCTCCAACATCGTGGGCAAACCGCTGGCGAATCTTCTGGTGCAGAAACGCGACGGCGCCAACGCCACCGTCACCATCTGCCACACCGGCACGAAAGACATCCCCTCCATTACGCGCCAGGGCGACATCGTGGTGGCCGCCATCGGCCGCCCCAACACCATCACCGCCGATATGGTGAAAGAAGGCGCGGTGGTCGTTGACGTAGGCGTTAACCGAGTTGAGGATCCCAGCGCTAAACGCGGATACCGTCTGGTGGGCGACGTGGACTATGAGAACGTCGCGCCCAAGTGCTCTGCCATCACGCCGGTCCCGGGCGGCGTCGGTCCCATGACCATCGCCATGCTTCTTATGAACGGTTTGAAAGCCGCCAAGAGGAGAATGCCGAAATAAAAGATGGTAAGCGCCGCGCTCATACTGGCTCTGGCTATTTTCGGCCTGCTGCTCTTTATAGGGCGCGTTTCCTCCAGGCTGACTGAGAGGATCAGCGACCGCTATCTTTCTTTGGACATACCGTCAGGAATACTCTGCGTCCTGGCGGTATGTCTTTATTTTTACATTATGTTTTACAGACGGGACCTTTTCGACGAGCCCGTCTTTATCTGGATCCTCATCGGAATAGCCGTTCTGACGCTGCTGGAGCCCTGCATACGGCACAGCAAGATATTGCAGAACAAAATAGACGCCGCGAAAATTCTTAGGACGCTGGAGCCGCGGAAACTGGGCCAGGTAGTTTGTCAACACTACGAGATCGGAATTGGCGAAGAGCCGGTTAGGATCGTTCATCTGAGCGACCTGCATTACAACAAGCTCAGCGCCGAATTCCTAGCGAGCGTGATAAAGGAAGTCAACAATCTTGAGCCGGACTATGTTCTTGTTACGGGAGACTTCCTGCAGAAAGTCGGCGAGGTAGGGGAGCTGAAGGACCTCTTGGAGGGCCTCAGAGCCAAAAATATGGTCTTTTACGTCTTGGGCAACCACGACTTCTGGATCGGGGGAGAAGAGGCCATTTGCGAGGCGCTGGATAATCTCGGCTGGGTCAGGCTGAACGGCCGCTTCTTTGAGACCGAAAAAGTTCTTTTCTTCGGCACGGAGCGTCCCTGGGGAAAAGAAGAAAATCTGACGCTTCCCAAGAGCGAAAAACTGAAGATCGCCCTGGCCCACGACCCTGACGAGTGGGAGAATACGGCTGCTCTGGGGGCGGACGTGACGATGTCCGGACACACCCACGGCGGACAGGTGCGCTTCGGGCTCTTCGGACCCCTTATCCTGCCTTCCCAGAAGGGCGCCCTGCGGGCCGAGAGGGTGCTTTGCAAGGATGAACATATACTCTTGATAAGCAGAGGTTTGGGCAAACCTTACATTAGATTCTGCAATCCGACAGAAATTAGTTTGCTGGACGTTCGCCGCTGAGAAAAAGCCCTTGAAAAAGGCGGCGTTTTTTGCTACGCTTAAGGTCCAGATACGGGGTGCTTCCTCCTGGTGTGTGGGAGGCGGCTGAGAAGAAACCCGCTTAACTTGATCCGGGTAATACCGGCGTAAGGAACAACCATATGACCCAACTTGAAGAAGCGAAATTGGGCGTCATAACTGATGCCATGCGTTTCGTGGCGGAGCGTGAGAATATTCCGCCTGGAACAGTCCTTTCTGAAGTGGCGGCGGGAAGAGCCGTCATCCCTTTCAACCCCTCTCATAAAAATTGCCGGCCTGTTGGCGTGGGGAGGGTCTTCACAACAAAAATAAACGCCAACTTAGGCTGTTCTAAAGACCGTTCCTCACTCAAAGAGGAACTTAGGAAACTCGAGGTGTCCCTCAAATACGGCGCGGACTTCGTCATGGATCTCACCGTGGGGAAGGACGTGAGCTTCATCCGTCAGGAAATGATCAAGCATTCCCCGGTTCCCCTTGGCACCGTGCCTATCTATGAGACGGTCTCCCGTCTGGAAGGCAGCGTTCCGAAGATGGACATGAGTTTGCTTTTGGACGTGATAGAGGAGCAGGCGGAACAGGGAGTCGATTTCATGACGCTGCACGCGGGATTGTTGCGCAGGCATATTCCCTTGGCCATGAAGCGCGTCATGGGGATCGTTTCCAGAGGCGGATCCCTTATGGCGGAGTGGATGCTCGAGCACGATAAGGAAAATCCTCTCTACGAAAATTGGGACAAGGTCCTTGATATTCTCGTCAAGCACGACGTGACGGTCTCCCTGGGTGACGGGCTTCGTCCCGGCTGTTTGGCCGACGCTTCCGACGAGGCGCAGTTCGAGGAGCTTTCAGTTTTGGGAGAGCTCGTTCTGGCTTGCCGCGAAAGAGGCGTGCAGGTCATGGTGGAAGGCCCCGGGCACATTCCTTTCAACGAGATAAAGATGAACATGGAAAAGGAGCAGGAACTCTGTTTCGGAGCGCCTTTCTACGTACTCGGTCCCATTGTCACGGACATCGCCCCCGGCTACGACCATTTGGTCTCGGCCATCGGCGCGACGGCGGCCGCCACTTACGGTGCTTCGCTTTTGTGCTACGTTACGCCGGCGGAACATCTGGGCCTTCCCACCGAGGAAGATGTTAAGCAGGGCTGCGTGGCTTACAAAATAGCCGCGCACGCCGGCGACGTGGCCAGGGGCTTCCCGGGCGCCGATCAGATCGACCTGAAGATGTCGGAGGCCAGGAAAAATTTCGACTGGGACAAACAGTTCGAATGCGCGCTCGATCCTGAGACCGCCAAAGAAAGGTGGATGAAGGGCGAGCCCGAAAGCCACGACGAGGATCACTGCACCATGTGCGGGAAGGAGTTCTGCGCGGTCAGGACAACAAAGAGAATAAAAGAACTTTTAGAGAAAAAATAAAGAGGAATCGATATGAAGAAAGAAGTAATGGAAGAGACTATTTCCGGAGCTATAGTAAAGAGTTTTTTCAAGAAGCTGCAGGACAACATGGCCCTCGACGTGGCCATCGCGGGCGCCGGGCCCTCCGGCCTGGTGGCCGCTTATTATCTGGCCAAGAAAGGGCTTAAGGTCGCCATCTTCGAATCGAAGCTGGCGCCCGGCGGCGGCATCTGGGGCGGCGGCATGCTCATGAACGAAGTGGTCGTTCAGGACGACGCGGCCAAGATATTGCATGAATTCGGCATCACCACCGTGCCCATCAAGAAAGGCTACCACACCGTTGACTCCGTGGAAATGGCCTCCGGGCTTATTTTCGGCGCGCGCCACGCCGGAGCGGTCATCTTCAATACGGTGACAATAGAGGATGTGGTAATGCACAACGACGTGGTCTCCGGCGTGGTCATCAACTGGAATCCCGTGGTGAGGCTGGAAATGCACGTCGATCCTTTGGTGATCACCACCAGGGCTTTGATCGACGGCACGGGACATCCCAATGAGATCGTAAGAAAGGTCGTCAGCAAGGCCGGCGTGAAGATCGATTCGCCGACCGGAGGCGTGATGGGCGAGAAGCCCATGTGGATGGAAGACGGCGAAAAGACGACGCTCATCAACACCAAGAAACTCTATCCCGGCCTCTACGCCTCCGGCATGGCGGCCAATAACGTCCAGGGCGGCTTTAGAATGGGACCGATCTTCGGCGGCATGCTGAAAAGCGGCAAAAAGGTCGCCGATCTTGTGGAAGCGGATCTGAAGAAATGAAGATAGAAGACGGTTTCGGACTATACCTTGTCATGACGGATCCCGTCGTCGGCTACGCCAAGTGCGCCGAGGCGGCCGTCAGGTGCGGTGTGCGCTTCGTCCAGCTGAGGATGAAGAACGCCGCGCCCGAGGCTATCCTTAGGGAAGCCAGGGAAGTCCGGGCCGTCACCAAAGGAACGAAAACGCTGTTCATAATGAACGACGATCCGGAGCTGGCGGTGAAATGCGAAGCGGACGGCGTCCATTTGGGCCAGGGCGACATGCCGCTTAGGCTGGCTATGGCGCGTTTCCCTGCGCTCAAGATCTTCGGACTTTCCACGCACAACCTTGAACAGGTTAAGGCGGCCTGCGAATTCACGCCGGACTATATCGGCGTGGGGCCCGTGTACGCCACACCCACCAAAGCCATACCTGATCCTACGCTGGGAGTTGACGGCGCCGCCGAAATGATCAAGGCGGCGCCCTGCCCGGCGGTGGCGATAGGGGGCATTAATCATGAAAACTTACCTAATGTAAAACGCGCCGGCGCCCGGAACTTCTCCGTGGTGCGGGCCGTTTGTCAAAATAATGATCCGGAATCCGCTATCAGAAGATTGCAGGAGATCTGGGCAACCCAAAATCTATAAGCGATGAAAAAGAGAACAAAGTACGTCTTCATCACGGGCGGCGTGGTGTCGAGTCTGGGGAAAGGCATTACGTCGGCAAGCCTTGCCCTTCTTCTGAAAAGCCGTGGCTACAACGTTTTCATGCAGAAGCTGGATCCTTATCTGAACATCGATCCCGGCACCATGAGTCCTTATCAGCACGGCGAAGTTTTCGTGACGGACGACGGCACGGAAGCGGATCTTGACCTCGGACATTACGAGCGCTTCGCGGGCGTCACTTGTTCCAAAGCCTCCAACTACACCAGCGGAAAAATTTATTCCGCGGTCCTGCAGCGCGAGCGCCAGGGCGGATATCTGGGCGGCACGGTGCAGGTCATTCCGCACATCACAAACGAGATCAAATCGGCTATCAGGAGCGCGGCTAGCCCGGACGTCGACATCGTTCTGTGCGAGATCGGCGGCGTCTCCGGCGACATCGAGTCGCTGCCGTTTTTGGAAGCGGCCAGGCAGTTCCGTTTCGAGGAAGGCCCGAACAACACCTGCTTCGTGCATCTGACACTCGTTCCGTATTTGAGAGCGGCGGGCGAACTGAAGACCAAGCCCAGCCAGCAGTCGGTGGCGGTCCTGCGCTCCATCGGTATCATCCCGGATATTCTGGTCTGCCGCACGGAAATGCCCATTCCCCAGGAGCACCGCGACAAACTGGCGCTCTTCTGCAACGTCAGGAAGGAGCGCGTGATAGAAGAGCTGGA
>DFCM01000013.1:0-813 GCA_002366995.1 bacterium UBP3_UBA3054
CTGGTAGTCGACTTCCTCGCCTTGCTTGGTGATATATTTGCCGTTAGATTCCATGTCGCCCTGCTGGAAATAAGCGGCGAAGCGGGAAAGATACTGATCGTAAGGCAGAATGGCCTGGGACTCCGCGCCGTAGAAGTTGTTGTACCAGATGCCTAAGAGCGCCATGATGACAGGCAGGTTCCTGTCGAAAGGCGCCGTGCGGAAATGCTCGTCCATCTTGTGGTAGCCCGCGAGCATCGCTTTGAAGTTCTCGGGGCCGATGGCGATCATTAAGGAAAGGCCGATGGCGGAGCAAAGCGAATAGCGGCCGCCCACCCAGTTCCAGAAGGGGAACATGTTGGCGGTGTCGATGCCGAACTCGGAAACCTTTTCAGCGTTGGTGGAGAGCGCCACGAAGTGTTTCGCAACAGCCTTCTCGTCGCCCAGTTTTTCCAAGAGCCAGGTTTTGGCGCTCTTAGCGTTCGTCATGGTTTCCAGCGTCGTGAAAGTCTTGCTGGCTACGATGAAGAGCGTTTCCTCGGCGTTGAGGTCTCTTAGGATCTCCGCGATGTGCGTGCCGTCGACGTTGGAGACGAAGCGCACGGTAAGGTCGCGCTTAGAGTAGTGCCTTAAGGCTTCGTAGGCCATGACCGGGCCTAAGTCGGAACCGCCGATGCCGATGTTGACGATGTTCTTCAGGGGTTTCCCGGTGAAGCCGAGCCATTTTTCGCTGCGGACCAAGTTCGCGAAAGCTTCCATGTGCTCCAAAACTTCCCAGACTTCCGGGACGACGTCCTTGCCGTCGACGTAGACGTGCGCGTCCTTGGGCTGGCG
>DFCM01000013.1:1002-6077 GCA_002366995.1 bacterium UBP3_UBA3054
AGCTTGAGGAGCGTCTTCAATATCTCGTCGTTGATGAGATTCTTGGAGTAATCGAGATACCAGTCCCCCGCTTCGGCGGAGTATCTCTTTGCTCTTTCGGGGTCAGATTTGAAAAGTTCTTTTAATTCGGGGAGCCCTTTTTCCTTCAGGGCTTGCAGTTCTTTTGCGGACTTGTATTGCGAAAACAGCATTTTGGTTCCTTAATTCATTAATCCGGGATGTAAAGGCGCTGGCCGACCTTGAGGGAGCTGGAGTTCCTGAGTTCGTCCTTGTTGTAGCGCATGATCTTCTTCCACTGCTGGGGGTCGCCGTAAAACTTCTGGGCTATGCCGTAGAGCGTGTCGCCGCGCTGGACCTGATAGACCTTCGGGCGGCGGGTGGGCCTGGGCTGCGGCGTGGGATTCGCAGGAGCGGCTTTGTAGCTCTGGATGACTTGGGACCCGCCTATCGGCGTGAAACTGTCCTTAGGCGTCGTCTGGGGGGCGTCGAAGGCGCTGCTGGCGACGGTCACAGGCTTAGACTCGAGCTGGCTGTCCATCGGCACGGGGGGCAGGGCGCGCAGGGCTTTTTCCTGGGCCGCGAGCTGTTTCTGGGCTTCCTCTCTTTTGATCTTCTCGTCTTTCGCGGCTTCGTTGGCGGCCGCGATCCTTCTTTGAAGCTCCTCGTTCTCACGCTTGATGTCTTCCGCCTCGATCCTCGTGACGCCGCCGTTCTCCTTGTTCAGCTCGTTGCGGAGATAGGCGATCTGGGTGTCCTTGGCGGTGTTCTGTTTCTGCAGCGCGGCGATGTCCTTTCTAAGGCCGGTGATCTCTTCGGAGATGTCCTTGGCGCCCACGCCGTCGGGCAGCGTAAGGGCGGCCGTCTGGCTTTCCAGTTCTTTCACCCTGGCGTCTTTGATGGCCAGCTGTTTCTGCAGGGCCGCGAATTCGCTGTTCTTGTCAGCCAAAGCGAGAGCCAGGGCCTGGGCTTTCTCGGCGCTGTCCTGGGAAGTCTTGGCTTCGGAAAGGGCCTGGGCCGTTTCCGCTCTCAGGGCCTGAAGCTGGGCTTCGGTGGCGGCTTTGGCGGTGGCAAGCTCGGCGTATTTGCTTCTCAGCGTCTTCAGTTCCTCGGTCTGGGCCTTGCCGGCTTCGCCGTTTTTGAGGCGGGATTTGAGGGAGGCGTTCTCCTCTCTTAACCTGGCGTTCACTTCGTCGAGGCTTCTGACTCTGGTGGCCAGTCCGCTGTTGTCGTTTTTAAGCTTGATGACCTGCTGGGCCAGTTCGGGGCCGAGTTCCGAGGAACCGAGGTTCTTCAGAAGCGCGGCGACGTCATCGGTGTCCTTGAAGGCCACAAGGCGCTTTTCAAGCCCTTCCTTCTGCTCGTTCAAAAGAGAGACCTGATCCTTCAGTTCCGCGATCTCGCGTCTGAGTTTCTTGGCTTCCTCTTTGCTCTCGTCGAGAAGCTTGGCGTTCTTCTCGTTGGCTTCCGCGACCGCGGCGGCCACGGCTTTCTCACGCTCTTCCTTTATGGTCTCCTCGACGTTCTTGGTGGAGACTTTCTCTTCCTTCTTCTGAGACTTGGCGAAGAGCTCCTGGTTGTGCTCGGCGTCCTGCTTCCAGGCGATGGCCTGACGGCGCATATCCTCGGATTTCGTCACCTGCGCGAACTTGTCGTACCATTTGGCGGCGTTCTTGTAATCGTCCTCTTCCTCGTAGGCCTGGGCCATGGCAAGATAGGCCTTGTCATAGGTGGGGTCGATGGCGATAGCCTTGGCGTAATGCTCCCTGGCGCCCTGGTAGTCGCGCTGGGTGGACAAAAGAAGGTCGCCTTCGTTCATGGCCTTGTCGGTCTCGGGAAGCTCTTTTTTGAAACAGGCGGTGAGCCCTAAAAGAAGCGCTAACAGAAGTAAGATGTTCTTTTGCATATTTGTTCCTCTTTTGGCTTAACGAGCTCCCGCCAACCTCTGATAGCGGGCGGTAACTTGCTTCGTGAGGGTTGAGTTGTCGTTTTCGTCGACGAGTTCCAGATAGTAGGAGAAATTCTCGAGGGCCTTCTCCTCGTTGCCGAGTATCTCGTAGGCCACGCCCCTAAGAGCGTAGCTGTTCGGGTACGAGCTCTTCTTTTCCGTCACCACGTCGAAATATTGAATGGCCTCTTCGCACTTGGCCCTGTTGGCCTTTTCGTCGCCGCCGCCCCTGATCTGGGTGAAGGCATTCAGACCAAGCCGATAGTAAGCCCTGAAATCGTCCTCGTTCATCGCGACCGCCTTCTGCAGGACGTCGCGGGCTTGCTCGAATTTGTTCTGGTTCATGAAGAAGGTTCCTTCCTCCAGAAGCTGATCGTAAGATTTGACTTTGGAGAGCTTCTGCTCGACGTCCTTTTCGAGCGCCTGTTTTCTCTCCTCCTCTTCCTTCTGGGCCAGCTTCCTGGCTTCCTCCTCTTTCTCGCGCATCTGCCTCAGCTTGGTCTCGGCGTCGTTGTAACGGGCCTGAATCTCTTTCACTTTCTGGTTGGCGGCGACGAAAGCGTCGCTGTCCTTGCGGCACCAGTTGGCGTAAGCCTGGTAGCTTCTAAGAGCGTTCAGAAGTTCCGTATCCTGGAACTCCGTGGAGTAGATGTCGCCTATCTCGCCGTGGAGATATCCTCTGGAGGGATCGGCTTTCAGAGCCTTCTCGTAGTTCTTGATGGCGTCCTTGAAATTGCCTTCCAGACGGCAGAAGCGGCCGTCGTGCTCGAAGGTGTCGGCGTCGGACTTGGCTTTGGTCTTGGGGTCGACTTCTTCCGGCGGCGGATCCGGCTTGTCGACGATCGTGACCGACGCGGCGCCCTCTTTTTTCTCCGGCTCTTCCTCCACGTTCTTTTCAGGCAGCCTGAAAGTCGTGTAGAGCGCCCTGGCGCCCTGGGGATCGAGCTCGGCGTATTTCCTGAAGCTGTCGGCCGCTTTCACAGGGTCGTCGAAATTCTCGCGGTAGATGTAAGCGAGCTGCAGAGGGATCTTCTTGTTCTTGGGAAGCTCGGCGCCGGCCTTCTCGAGGTAGCGCACCGCTTCGCGCCAGTTCTTGGCGCGCTTGTAGCAGTTGCCGATGACGGCGTACAATTCGCCCCTGGTGTCGCCGGCTTTTATGGCCTTGATGTAGGTGTCCGCGGCTTTCTCGTAATTGCCGGCCTTGAAGTAGGCGTTGCCGAGATTGCAGAGCGCCTCTTTGTTGTCGGGCATGCAGAAGACGGCGTTCTCAAGGCAGATCCTCGCTTCCTCGGATTTCCTCAAGCGCTGGTAATAGGCGCCCAGGCCCATCCAGGCGAGACCGTTGGTCTGCTGGCTGAGAGCGAGGACCTTGGAGAATTCTCCGCCCGCGTATTCGTCGTGGTTCTGCTTGAGGTAGCAATATCCCAAGCCGAGACGGACCTTCTGCTCTTCGGGGAATTTCTGTTTCAGCTCGTAGTATATCTGCTGAGCCCTGCCGTAATCGCCTAGGTTTATCGCCCTCTGAGCTTCATCCAGGGAGCTCTTGAGATTGGAGGCGGAATCCCGGCAGGCCGAGACCAGCATGAAAGATATGCCGCAGATGATTAAGATTAAGACAAAGACCAGTTTTTTCATTAAAAAGCGTTCTCCTCGGAAGGCGTCGCCCCCTTCTTCACATCGCTGACATAACTCTTGAGGGCGGTTAAGGCGACTTCGCGCATTTCAGCGTAACGTTTGGCGATCTTGAGCTTCCTTTCGCTGAAACCGAGAAGATCATGGGTGACCAGCACCTGGCCAGAACAATGCGGACCCGCGCCGATGCCGATGGTCGGAATGCTGAGCATGTCCGTGATCTCGGCCGCGAGCTTGGAGGGTATCATCTCAAGGACGACCGCGAAAGCGCCGGCTTCCTGGACGGCCAGGGCGTCCCTTTTGATCCTTTCCGCGTCGTCTTTGTTCTTGCCCTGAACGGAATAGCCGCCCAGCGTCAGAACGGACTGGGGCTGAAGACCGACGTGTCCGCAGACCGGGATGTGGGCGTCCGTCATAGCCTTGATGACAGTCTCGACTCCCGTTCCGCCTTCAAGCTTCACAGCCGCGGCGCCGCCTTCCTTGATGAAGCGGCCGGCGTTGACTATGGCCTGCTCGACGCTGACTTCGTAGGACAAAAACGGCATGTCGGCGACAACGGGAAGGCCCTTAGCTCCGCGGACGGTCATCTGCGTATGCCAGAGCATTTGCTCCATCGTGACGGGCAGCGTGTTTTCGTAACCGGCAATGACGTTGGACAAAGAGTCGCCGACCAGAATGAAGTCGACTCCCGCGTCCGCGAGGATACCGGACATCAGGGCGTCGTAACCGGTCAGACAGACCAGTTTTTCGCCCGCAAGGTATTTTTCTCTAAGTTTCTTTAAGGAACTCATTTTTTCGCAAAATAAAATTCTACTAGTTTGGAGAATATTTATTTTAGCAAAAATCAGATCGTTATGATACCCGCTCCCAGAACTTCGCCGGAACGGTAGATAACGCCGGCTTGTCCGGCGGCCGCGGCCCTCTCCGGCTGGGCGAATTCCAATTCTGTCCGGCCGTCCGGCAGGACTCTTACCAGGCACTTTTTGGGAGTGCTTACGGACCTGATCTTGGCCTCCGCCTCGAAGGTCTCGGATTCGGGCTTAACAAGCCAGCGCGTATCGCTTAGCTTAACCGTTTTCTGTTCCAGGTCCTCGTTGCCGCCTATAATGACGCGGTTGTTTTCCTTGTCGATCTTAACGACATATTTTCTGACTAAGTGGGCGCCTATTTTTTTCCTCTGCCCGATGGTGTAGGAGGGAAGGCCGACGTGCTCCCCTACGACGTTCCCTTCGGTGTCAAGGATGTCGCCGGGAACGAACGCTTCGGGGGAGCGTTCCCTCAGGAAGGCTTCGTAGTCGTCGCCGGGGATGAAGCAGATCTCCTGGCTGTCATGCTTTTCCGCCACCGGGATGCACCATTCGGTGGCCAGTTTCCTGACTTCCTCCTTGGCGTATTCGCCTAAGGGGAAAACGATCCTTTTGATTTGTTCCACGCTCAGGCGGGAAAGGAAGTAAGACTGGTCTTTTTTCTGGTTCTTCGCCTGAAAAAGGCGGCCGTC
>DFCM01000035.1:0-1304 GCA_002366995.1 bacterium UBP3_UBA3054
AAGAGGTTGCCGGGGCTCGTCACGATGGAGAGCATGGGGATCTGCTCGAAGGCCGCCCTCATTTCTCCGCCGTAGCGATCGGACTGCGTGATGCGGGTGTCCATGCCGTAGTCGAAGCGCTGGTTGTTTATGGAGCCGCTCGGCCACTTGGGGCCGGGGCGGGCGCCGCTAGGCGCACTGATGACGTCGTCTAGGAAGACGAAGGTCCTGGCGGAGGGCCTGGGGCTGTAAGCGCCTTCCTTGAAAGCGCCCGCCCTGATGACGGTGGTCTCGTAAATGTTAAGGGGACCGCTGTAGACCATTCCGTTGCTGGCCGTGGGCTCGGTGGCGTCCAGGGTGTAGCGGATGGTAGTGCCCTCGTCCGGGGAGGTGATGGTCAGCTGGAAAGAATCCTCATAGAAGCCGGAGTCCTTGCTGAAGACTAGGGGCTGCAAAAATTCCTCGTAGGCTTCCCCGTTGACCGCGCCGGGAGTCGGGCGGGTAAAATAGCCTCGCCCAGTGAATTCCATGCTGTCCACGCCCTTGGCCCTCAGCTCCGCTTCCATCAGGAAGTCCGTGCTGGTGGTGGTGTCGTTCAGGCCGTGGACGCAGAGAACGTTCTGGCCCTTGCGCAGAAGGTTGATGTAGGTGGAGATGTCCACGTCCTCAAAAACGAGAATATTGCTCTCAGTGTGGTAAGTGGGCGAGCAGGAATCCCAGCTGACGGTGGCCGGGGCGTTGACTCTCGCCACTTCCACGCCGTTAAGGTAGACCACGAAGCCGTCGTCGTAGAGCATCCTGAGAACGAGTTTCTGAAGGTTGGGCTTCTCTTCCAGGGTAAACGGCATGCGGATGTAGACGGTGCCGTTCTTGTCGTACATCTCGTCCTCCACGTTTATGCCCATGCAGGGAATGACGGAGGTGGAGCTGGAGGGGTTCTTCTCGTAGCCCACGCCGGAGGTGCCGGAACTCCAGGCGGAGTCGTCGAAGGTGGACCTGTACCAGATGCCGTCCAGGTCGCCGTTCTCGGGGACCAGGTAGCGGCAGAAGGAATTGGTGGACCTTAAGATCACTTCCTCGGTGGTCACTATGCAGCCGTCGCCGTAACTGACGTCCTCGTACTGGACGGGGAAAGTCGGCGCGTATTCTGAGACTACCTGGCCGTTCTTGTCATAAAGGCCGAGGTACTCGCCGCTGGCGGAAAGCTTGAAACCGGTGTGCATCTCCTCGCCGGGCTCGGAGATCTCCCGATCCGAGCACCAGACGAGCATATAGGTGCCCGCCACGAAGTTGGTGGCCGGGAAATCCCATTTGTGGGGCTTCTT
>DFCM01000035.1:1520-4948 GCA_002366995.1 bacterium UBP3_UBA3054
ACGGCCTGAAGCGAAAGGGCCGCCGAAAGCGCTAAAAGTAAAAGTATTCTTTTCATAAAAGTTACCTGAAATTTATTTGCCTGGGAAAATATTGTCGAGGTCCTGGTGAATGACGTAATATCCGTTGCTTAATACCGCCTTGCCTGCCAATTCGGCGTCCGTGGCGTTGAAAAGCTCGTTCAAAGTTCCGCCTTCCTCTAGGGCAGCCTTGGGGATCACAGCGTCCAGGCCGCCTTTGAGATTATCTTTCAGGCGGAAGATATCCCGCCAGTTGTTAAGCTTCACCTTCGAGGTGTCGAGGCGGAAATGCATCGTGCCGTCGCCCTCGGGCATCGTGACGGCGCCCGAGCAGTCGAAGCCGGGCCCGCACTTCAAAAACTCCTTGGCGTTCTCCATAATGCCGGCGAACTCGGAGATGACGTTGAGGCTGAAGACGGTGTCGCGGCGCTGCTTCAGGCTGGCGACGGTCGTCCTGATCTCGTTCAGCTTCTCGATGTGGCAGTTGGAAAGACGCAGCTTCACGTCGACGGGCAGTGTCTTGTCCTCGATCTGCGTCTCGGAATTGATCTCGAGCGTCACATTGTGCAGCTTGTTGCTGACATTGCCGTTAAGATAGAGCTTGCCGTTGTTGGCGGTGAAGTCCTTGCCAGTGACGTTCTCAAGGTCGCCCGTGAAGCAGTAGACCCTGACGCTCTCGTTTATGACGCGGCTCGAGCCCCGCAGGACGAAATTGGTGAAGCCGCCGACGGCTGTCTGAAGCCCGTCGGCGCAGAGCGTGAAGGAGGCTTCCCTGCCGCCCAAGGGGATCTTCATGGCGCCCGAGATGTCGTTGAGCTCGCAGTTGCAGGAGAGCCACTCGTATTCCGGGAAGACCTCGCCCAATTTTACCGCCTCGATGGAGCCGCCCGGGATCTTGAAGGTCGCCCGCACGCAGGCGTCCCAGCCTAAGCTGGCCTTGAGGTCGATATTTTTTATGATGTGGCCGGGGGCCTTGACGACGGTCTTGCCTTCGCCCTTGCAGTAAAAAGTCCGGTCCTTCAAAGAGGGGCAGTGGTAGATCGAGAACTCGGACTGCAGGACGATGTTGGTCAGAAGCGTCCTCAAGTTTTCCAGTTCCTTTTTGCTGAGCGTCCTCGTCATCAGTTCGTAGCCGTCGAACTCGACGACGCAGTCCGACTTGAAATATCCCCTCTCGTAATACCTGACCGCGTCCTCGCCGACAGGCGAACGCTTGAAGAAGCCCCTGATCTCCCTCTCGGCCAGACGCCCGTTGATATAAGGCAGCAGAACGAGAACGATAAGCAGAACCACAACGGCGGTCTTTATTAGCTTCCTAGTCATTTCCCCCTCCCGCTAAAAAGGTTTCAAGATTCATTTCATCCCGGAAAACGGAGATGAGCCCGGAGTAGAATTTATCTTTCGTATCAAATTCGACCGTTTTGCCGGCCAGATCTCCCAGGGAACCGGCGCCCTTTTCGATTTCGCAGTGGACGCTTCTCTTTGTTCCGCCCTTGATGACCGGACTGCTCTCGATCTTAACGATGAGGTTGCTTATGGTCGCCCCGCCGAAAGTCACTTCGGAGGCGCAAAGCGTTCCGGTGGTCTGTTCGTCTTCCGTCGTTTCGGAATTGTATTTCAGATTGGTTACGGAAAGGCCCGGGAGGATGGCGAAACGGTCCGCCGTCATTTCCGCGGCGGCGCCGCTGTCCCTGAGCCAGAAATTGCTGACGCAGAAAGTCACGCCTTCGGTCGTGATGGCGTTGTCGTAGATCCTGACGCAGCGCGAAGACGCTCCGAAAAGCTTGTTGGTGCGCCATTCCTCGCCCGTGAATCTCCAGTCCGGTCCCTTTATGGAGAGGACGGCGTGCTCGGCGCCTTTCATCATGTGCATCGGTCCGTGGGCGACCTCGACTCTCAGATTAAGACCGAGATCCCGGAAAAAGTCCACGGCCTCCGTGCTGAGGCCCATGGAGGAAACGGTCGTGGAAATCGGCTCGTCGAGCGTGAGCGTTGAGGAAAGGTAGCCCTGCTCGACATAGAAAGGCCTCGGGTTGATCGAAAGATCGTAGCAGGCGTTCCTATAGCGCTCAAGCGTATCGGAAACGCTCATTTTCCCCAAAACATAGGGAAAAAGAGCGATGATCGCGGCGAACAGCGCTATAGCCAAATATTTCATCATTGTTTTGCTCCCGGAAAAAGTAAACAATTAACCATTATCTATTTATTTTAGCATAAAATAGAAAACGGCCGCACGCGCGAAAAGGGGAGCGCAAATATCACTCGGCCTGCGGGAACCAGCGGAGGTCCTGGGCTTCCTGGCCGAGAGTTGTGGAGGGGCAGCGCCTGATCAAAGTTTCGTAGAATTTGCGGGAAGTCTCGAGGTCGCGGTTCTCGGTCCAGCGGCCTGCTTCCAGAAGCAGTTCGGCTAATGTATCGGAATCGTCCGGCATCAGTTCGACCGCCAGCCAGACCTGGCTGACGGCGTTTTCAAGGCAGAGCTGCCTGGCCGGGATACGCTTGGCGTGCAGCTTCACTCTTCTCTCCTCGTCCTCGCTGACGGGCGCCAAACCGCTCTGGCCCCTTTCGCGCTGGAAGTAAGAGCGCGGCTCCCTGCCTTCGTTGCAGAACCAGTCCGGGGCGGATTCGGTCGCGAAGAGCGGTTCTCCGCCGTAGTAGATGCCCCTGGCGGCGTCGCCGATGGCGGAGCCTCGTTCAGGGGCGGGAAGAGCAGTGTTTCTGCCGATGGCCAGAGAGGCCATGATCTGGTCGGCGTTGGCCTTGGCAAGACGCGGGAAGTAGGGGCCGGCGTCCTTCAGGTCGCCTTCCCTGGCCAGACGGCGGGCCAGGAGATACTTTAATCTCGGGGTGTTCTGGTCGTCCTTGGCAGTCTCGAGCTCCCTTTCCTTGATATAGTGCTCGAGCTCTTTTATGGTCATGACCTGCTCGGCTATGTAGGCCGCTTCCTGCCAGTCGTCGATGAGAAGGGAAAGCTTCAAGGCTTCCTTGTAGCGCTGGTCGGAAAGGTAGAGGAAAGAAAGGTCGCGGCCGATGGCGTTCTTCAGTTCCGGCATCATGCTGGGGAAGCTGAAAAAGAGCGTCGCCAAATCGCTTTCCGCTTCGGCGCGCTTGCCGTCGGACAGTTTCTTTTTCGCCATGATCCAGCCCGCAAACGGCGACATGTACCTGGCGCGCCTGATCGCCTCCTCGACAAGCTCGTTGTCGCCTATCCTGTAGGCCGCGACCGCGGCGTAGTCCGCCACGTCTTCAAGGCTCCCTTCCTTTTTCAGCGCATTGAGCCAGTGGGTGATCGCTTCTTTGTCGACGACGTCCAGAGTCCCCAATCGGAAATTGGAATAGAGCGTCGCGGCGTGCCAGGTCGTCATTTTCGCGACCGCCTGGCTCTTGGCGGCGATCTCAAGGTCGGCGCC
>DFCM01000035.1:5124-13852 GCA_002366995.1 bacterium UBP3_UBA3054
GGATAGTTCGTCACGGCGGCGTAGCTCGAGGCCTCGCACCGAAGCAGGCAGGCGGTCAGTTTCGGGTCCAGGTGCGACCTCTTCTGCAAGTCCTTTCTGATCTCCTCAAGGTCTCTTATCGTCCTGTAGGGGTCGCTTTCGGAATAAGAGTCGGCGTAAAGCGTGCGGGCCCAGTTCTCGCAGTAGATCTTCCTGTTGGCCGGCAGTTCTCTGACCTTGTCCCAAAGCTCCCTGGCGGCCTCAGGGTCGCCGCTGTAATAGTGCTGCAGCCCCTCCAGGAAGAAGCGGAACTCCTCCGGCATGTCGGGCGGGAACTCCATAAGCTCCAAAGTAGGCTTTTCGGGCTGGTCGTAGAGGCCGTAGCGCGCCCAGTAGCGGCGGTAGTTGTAGTCGTCCCTGGCGCGCGTGAAATCAAGGAAGGCGTTCTCGGCCCTGCGGTAGACTTCGACCAGCTCGGCCTGGCGGTCCTTTTTCAGCTGCGTGAAGGAGAGCGCCTGGGCGAACTCCGTGTCGCCGGGCTGCCAGCCTGTCAAAGCTTCCGGAGGAAGTTTGTCGCTTCCGGAAAGCGCGACGATAGCGCTGTTGGTCGGCCAAGGGGGAACGGCGGAAAGGATCCGCGCCGCCTCGTCGGCGGACAAAAGAAACTCCTCGCCGAAAGCGGCAAGGGTAAAAGCGAGGCAGAACGCCAAATATAGCTGACCTTTTCTGACCATACCCACTTATTATACAAATTCGGCTTGATTTTTGATAAGATAAACCTATGATCAAACCAATAAGCAAGGAGTCTTGTATGCGTAAATTTTCCTATCTTTCGCTCGCGATAATCGCGATCTTTCTGCAAGCCTGCTACACCGTTCCGGTCACCGGACGCTCAGCTTTCATCATGACTAGCGTCGAGCAGGAGAAAGCTCTCGGCCTGGAAGCCTACAATGTTTACAAGACCAACAGCGTCGTCCTTACCGACTACGCGATCAACAACCGCGTCAAAACGATCGGCCAGCGCATCGCGAAAATAGCGGAGCAGGACACTCCGGGCATGGAATGGGATTGGGAATTCACCGTCTTCAATGACAGCGAGACCGCCAACGCCTGGTGCCTGCCGGGCGGCAAGGTCGCCGTCTACACCGGCATCCTCCCCTACGCCAAGAACGACGCGCAGCTCGCCACCGTCATGGCGCACGAGATCGGGCACGCGGTCGCCCGCCACGGCGTTGAAAGGATGGGCACCGAAACGATGGTCTCCGCGGTGGGAAGCATAATCGGCAGCAGCGTATCCGAAGCGAACGCCGACGCGGTGCTCGCGGCCTACGGTGTTGGAAGCAGCCTTTTCGTCACGCTCCCCTTCAGCCGCGACGACGAATACGAAGCGGACCAGATCGGCATGAACTTCATGGCCAGGGCCGGCTACGATCCCAACGAAGCGATCAAGTTCTGGGAAAACTTCATGGCCGCCGGCGGGTCAAGCGTTCCGGAAATGCTCAGTACGCACCCCTCGGACGCCAACCGCATAGCCAAGCTTAAAACCTACCTCCCCGCCAACGAGGAACTCTACAAGAAGGCGACTGGCAAATAGTGCTTCGTGATCTCAAAATAGGGGGGCTTTCCTTTTCTCCTCCTATCGCGCTGGCGCCCATGGCGGGCTACAGCGATTATCCCATGCGCTGCATAGTCAGGGAACTGGGAGGCTGCGGGCTTTTCTACACCGAGCTCATCAGCTGCCATTCCGTCATCCACGCGCATGAGAAGACCAGAGCGCTTTTAAAAAGCGACAGAAACGAGTATCCGCTCGTGGTCCAGCTCTTCGGCTCGCACCTCGAATATATGCCCGCGGCCGCTTCCGAAATGGAAGCGTTGGGCGCGGGATTGATCGACATCAACATGGGCTGCCCGGTCTCGAAAGTCGTGAAAACGGGAGGCGGCGCGGTCCTGATGAAAGAGCCCGAGACCGCCGCCAAAATAGTGAAGGTGGTGAGGAACGCCATCTCTATCCCCCTGACTGTGAAGATCAGGATCGGCTGGGACTCCAATTCCATCAACGGACCAGACTTCGCTGCCAGAATGGTCGATTCCGGCGCGCAGTGCGTGGCGGTGCATGGGCGGACGCGCGCCCAGGGCTACGCCGGGAAAGCCGACTGGAACGAGATCGCCAAGGTCGTGAAGGCTGTCAAAAAAGCGGATTCGTCCGTTCCCGTCATCGCCAACGGCGACATCGTCGATCCCCTTAGCGCGGAAAAGATCATAGAAACGACGGGCTGCGACGGCATCATGATAGGCAGGGCCGCCATGGGCGCGCCCTGGCTCTTCAGAAGAGTGGCGCGCTACCTCAAAGACAAGACTCTCATAGACGATCCCTCCTACCCCGAGAAGGGGCGCCTCGCCTTAAGGCACCTCGAGCTCCTGAAGGAGACTTACGGGGAAAAAGGCGCCTCGCTGCACATCCGCCGCATCGCCTGCGCTTACGGGCGCGGGAAACTGGGCGTAGCGGAGTTCAGGCGCAGGATAGTCGGCGTAACTTCCACCGAGGAAGCAAAGCTCGTCATAAAAGATTTTTTCGGAGAAGACCATGAGTGAAGTGACCTTAGAAAAAGCCACAGATATCAAAGCGATGGCCAAGCTGGCGGAAAGCATCTGGCTTGAGCATTGGCTGCCGAAACTTCCGGCCGGCCAGACGGAGCACATGATCAAAAAGTTCCAGTCCGAAGAGGCGATGAAACACCAGATCGCCCATGAGAACTACGCCTACTTCTACATCAGGGACGGCGAAAAGACCGTAGGCTACACCGCCCTGGCCCTAAGGGACGACCATCTCTTTCTGTCCAAGCTTTACATGATAAAGGAATTCCGCAACCAGGGCTTCGGCAGGAAAGCCTTCGAAAAGATCAAAGATTATGCCCGCGCAAACGGCAAGGACAAAGTCGTGCTCACCGTCAAGAAGACCAACGCCCCCACCATCGCGGCTTACAAAAACTGGGGATTTTCGATCACCGACGCGATCGTCACAGATATTGGGAACGGCTACGTTATGGACGATTACGTCATGACTTATGTCCTCTGACTCCGGCTTTGGTATAATAACCTAAATGTCCTATTACAGTAAGTTATACAACCTGGTCCTGCTTCCCACGGTAGTGGTGGCCAGCCCTATCTGGCTGCCGGTGCTTTTGTCGAAGAAAAAGCACAGGGTGAATTTCTGGCAGCGCTTGGGCTTCCTGACCAAGGAACAGAAGCGGCGCCTCCCCGACAAGCCGAGGATCTGGTTCCACGCGGTCTCCGTCGGCGAGTTCAACCTGACGCTGACGCTGCTGAACGTCCTCAGACCCATGCTGAAGGACAAGTACGGCTTCGTCGTCTCCGTCACGACCGCCACGGGCTACGAGATCGCCCAGAAGAAGCTGCCGCCCGAGGACGGGCTCATCTACTTCCCGGCGGAATTCTACTTCTCGATGGAACACGTCATAAAAGTCGTGAACCCGGTGGCGGCCGTCATCATGGAGACCGAGATCTGGCCGAACTTCATCTGGGGTCTGAAAAAGCGCAACATTCCCATTCTTTTGGCCAACGGCAGGCTCAGCGACAATTCCTTCCACGGCTACGGCAGGATCAAGCTTTTCGTCAGGGACGTGCTTAGGAACATCGACCGCTGCATGATGCAGACGCCGGGCGACGCCAGACGCTTGCTGAGACTGGGCGCGAGGGCCGAAACGGTCAGCTGCGACGGCAACATCAAGTTCGACTCGGTGGCGGCCTACGAGCCCGCCCCCCGCGACAAGGCCCTCATCGAGGAACTGGGCATGCCGGAGAATTTCGAGATCCTCCTCGGCGCCGCTCTTGAGAAATCCGGGCGCGAGGACGGCATGATACTTGACGTCTTCTCGCTCATAAGAAGGGAGCACAAGGAACTCGGCCTCATCATGGTGCCCCGCCATCCGGAGCGCGGCGCCGCAATGGCCGAGGAAGTCAAAAAGCGAGGCCTCATTCCGAGACGGCGCTCGCTGGGAGAAAAATTTACCGACCCCGGAAAGGAAGTCTTCATCGTCGACACCATCGGCGAACTGAAGCGCTTCTACACGCTTTGCTCCATCGCCTACGTAGGGAAATCGATGTTCTCTCCCGGCGGCGGGCAGAATATGCTGGAACCGGTCGCCTTGGGCCGCCCGACGCTTTACGGCCCGCACACGAGGAACTTCAGGGGCATCGCGGACGTTTTAGCCCAGCGCGGCGGCTCCGAGATCGCCCAGGACGCTTGGCAGCTCAAAGAGAAAGTCTGCGAGATCCTAAGCGACCACAAGCGCGCTTTCGACCTCGTGCAGCGTGGCCAGGCCTACATAAGGACCCAGCAGGGAGTAACCGCAAGGATCGCTGATGAGATTGTCAACATGCTTTAGAGTGATAAGCTCGGCGGCGAGGGAAAACCTAAACTCCTTCCGCGCTTTTGTAGCTGGCCTGAGAGGCCGCTCTTTCACTCCGGAACACGATTTCATATACGTCAGATCTTTGGAAGATTGGCAGAAAGCCTACGCTCTGCTGAAAGAAAACAGTTCCATCGCGGTCGACCTTGAGGCCAACAGCCTGCACTATTATCCGGAATCCATCTGCCTCATCCAGATCGGCTGCCCGGGCTACAACTTCATAGTCGATCCCGAGGCCGTGGGCGACGGAGAGCTTCTAAGGGACCTCTTCGGCGACGAAAGGATCGAGAAGATCTTTCACTCCTGCGACTACGACATGCGCTCTCTTTACAGGGACTATCACGCGGAAGTGAAAAACATCTTCGACACCGCCCTCGCCGCCCAGTTCCTCGGCTCCACGCACACGGGGCTCGGCGCGGTCATAAAGGAATACCTTGGCATTGACATCGTAAAGGACAAGAAGCTCCAGCAGATGAACTGGGGCGAGCGTCCTTTGCCAGACGAAGCGCTGCGCTACGCTGTCAACGACATCGCCTACCTAACCAAGCTCGCGAAGCGCCAGAAGGCTCTCCTTAAAAAGCGGGGCCGCCTCGATTGGGTCACGGAAGAATCGGAGCGCATGGCTAGAATGCGCTTCAAGGAACCGCTGCCGGACGCCACGGCCTTCTCGATCATAAAAGGCTGGCACGCCCTCTCCCCCAGGGAGCTGGCGATCTTCCGCGCGATCTTCCAGATGCGGGAAAGAATAGCGCTGCGCCGCCACAGGCCGCCTTTCAAGGTCTTAGGCTCGCAGACTATGTTCCATCTCGCCAGGAACCCAAGATGCGATCTGACGAAGGTCGCGGGCCTCGGCCCCTTCTTTCTGCGCCACCACGGCTCCGAACTGAGGGAAACGCTGAGAGCGGCCGAAAAGCTCCCGCCTCTCGTGATGGTGGAGTTCAAAAAGGAGCTGCCGGTTTGGCGGCGCTCCTCCATGGAGAGAATGGGAAAACTGAAAGACTGGCGCGTCAGGAAAGGATCCGAGCTCGGCCTCGAGCCCTCCCTGATCTGGCCCTCCTCCGCCCTTGAAAGACTCTCCCTTTATCCGGAGAAAAGGAAAGCCGAATTCAAAGAGCCCCAGGAGGACACCAGGGACTGGCAGAGAGCGGCTTTTTCCGAAGAACTTGAAAATCTCCCCGTTTGGGGCAGGAAAAGATAAATGCGTTTCACGAAATTCATAACCGACGTTTACCGCTACTTCAAGAAGATCCGCCTTGCCGCGAAAAAGCTCGACCAGGCGGAAGAGGCCGCGGAAAGACTCAAAGGCGAACTTAGCATCGCCTCCGACATCCAGCGCGGCCTTCTCCCGAAGCTCGACAAGGTGAACGAAAACGAGCCGAGGATCGAGACGGCGGGCATCCTTTGCCCCGCCCAGTCAGTGGGCGGCGACCTTTACAACGTCTTCTTCGTCGACAGAAGCCACCTCTGCATCTGCATGGGCGACGTCTCCGGCAAAGGCATTTCCGCGGCCCTCTACATGGCGGTCGTGCAGACGCTCTTGAGATCGGTGGCGCGCTACAACGCCTCCCCCGCCGCCATCTTGGACCACATCAACAAGGACCGCTCCGCCAACAACGAGAGCTGCATGTTCGTTACGCTCTTTTGCGCCGTCATCAACCTGCGCAGCGGCACCATGGCCTACTGCAACGGCGGCCACAACCCGCCCGTCATCATGAAAGAGGACGGCAGCGCGGAATTCCTGCGCTCCGACAACGGCTCTTTGGTCGGCATGAGCTCCGAATTAAGTTACCACGACGACTACATCGTATTAAAGCCTAAGGACACCATCTTCCTCTACACCGACGGCGTCACGGAAGCCTTCAGCGCGGAAGGAAAGATGTACGGCGACGAAAGGCTCCACTCCTTCCTGCAGAACAAAGATCATCTTAGCTGCCAGGGCATCATCGACGAAGTCTGGAACGACGTCGAAACTTTCGCCAAGGACGCTCCGCAGTCCGACGACATCACCATGCTAACCGTCCGCTATTTGGGAAACGAAATCAAAGATGCCTAGAATCATCACGGGACTATACAAGGGAAAACTCCTGGAAACGCCGGAAGGCCGCGAAGTAAGGCCGACTTCCGACCGCGTCAGGACTTCCGTCTTCAACATCCTTCATTCCTGGCTGCCCGGGAAGAAGGTCCTCGACCTCTACTCCGGCTGCGGCGCCATAGGGCTTGAGTGCCTCTCCCGCGGCGCAAAAAGCGCCGTGATGGTGGAACGCGCTCCGGAAGCGCTCCGCTGCCTAACCGGCAACGTCAAGCGCTTCGGCGCCGAAGACAAAGCGACCATTTGGAGAGCCGACGTCTGGGACGTCCTTAAAAACGCGACCGGCTACCCGGTTGACCTCATCTACGCCGATCCGCCGTACCGCGAAGCTGACATCGAGAAATTATTGGAGGCCATCGACGGCTCCTCTTTCGCGAACGATGACACGATTGTTATAATAGAACACGACGAAACTCAAAAATGCGCCAAAGACGACGAATTCGCCACGTGGCGCTGCTACCGTTCGATAAGCTACGGCAAAGCCCAGGTCAGCTTTTTCGGACGCATAGGCTCATTCAAGAGCGAGGAGGAAGAATGAAAGATAAAATAAGACGCGCCGTTTACGCCGGCACCTTCGACCCCATCACCAACGGGCACCTGGACGTCATTTTGAGAGCGGCCAAGATATTCGACGAGATCATCGTCGGCGTCGCCGACGCCGTGCACAAAAAGACTCTCTTCACTCCGAAAGAACGCCTCCAGCTCGTAAAAGAAGTCGTCAAAGACATTCCCAACGTCAAAGCCGAGATCTTCGAAACCCTCCTCGTCGACTGGGCCAAGGAAAAGAAAGCCGTGGCCGTCGTCCGCGGACTTAGAGCCATGACCGACTTCGAATTCGAATTCCAGATGGCCCTCACCAACCGAAGGATGAACAAGGACCTTGAAGCCGTCTTCCTTATGACCAGGGAAGACCTCGCCTACATCAGCTCCACGAACGTCAAAGAGATCGCCCTCCTAGGCGGCGACGTCACCGGCATGGTCCCGCCCCCCGCCTCCAAAGCCCTGTATAAAAAATTTAAAAGGTAATTTTTTATAAAAAAGTTGGGGCGGATTTTGTGTCCCCAAAGCGAACTCACGGAGGATGCTAACAAAAGCAATACACGCGTAGTCCGTGAGCGACGGGGACACAAATCCGCCCCAGAAATAAAAAATGGAGCCAGAAATCGGACTTGAACCGATGACCTGCGCTTTACGAAAGCGCTGCTCTACCGACTGAGCTATTCTGGCCCTAAATTGTGAAGAGTATTGTATTAAAAGAGGCCCCAAATTGCAAACAGGAGGGCGCCTACTCTTCCTTCTTGTCGCTGTCGTAGACCCTCACCTTGCCGTTGGCGGAGAGCAAGATGGCGATAGGTCTGGTCGCGTCGAACTGCGCGAAAAGCATGATGACGATCGACATGATCGGCACGCAGAACAGCATCCCCGGGATGCCCCAGATGGCGCCCCAGAAAGCCAAGGACAGCAAGACCACCAGAGGGCTGATGTTCAGGGAGGTCCCCAGAACTCTGGGTTCCAGGATATTCCCAATCAGGAACTGCACGGCGGTTATGCCGCCCGCCACGACCAGGAAAGGAATCAGCGGATGCTCATACTGAACCAGCGTAAGGACAGCCGGGATCATCGTCGCGACGATCGAACCGATCGAGGGGATGTAGTTGAAGAGGAAAATGAGAAGCGCCCAGAAGGCCGCGTAGTCAAGCTTCACCCAGCTCATGATCGCGTAGCTCAGCAAAGCCGTCACAAGGCTCGCGACCGTTTTCACGCCCAAATACTTCCTCATGGCCGTGATGCCTTCCGAGATGACCTGGTCCAGATGACGTTCCGAAGCTATGGCCGTGAAGAAAAGCTCGCGCTTGCGGCCAAAACTCGCCTGCTCCATGAAGAGGAAGATGATGTAGATGATGATCAAAAAGACGTTCTTCGTCATATCCTGCACGGCGCCAGCCAGACCGGAGAGCATCGAGCCGTAATTGATCTTCCTGATCCAGGTCTTAAGCGTCGTATCGGCGTTCACGTGGAAGCGCTCCGCCGTGCTGTCTATAAGGTACTGCAGTTTCTCCTGGTAGAAGGGCACGTCCTTTATGACCGCGGAAACGTTCGAGACCACGATGGAAACGATCGCCCAGACCACGCCTGTGATGATGCACAAAGCGATTATGTAGCAAATGAAGGCAGGCAGAGAATAGCCTTTGATGTTTATGCTCTTTATCAGCTCCTCAAGGGAGTTGAT
>DFCM01000050.1 GCA_002366995.1 bacterium UBP3_UBA3054
GGGTATTTGTAGACGAAGGGCTTGGGATAATCCGTGCCGTGATAGAAGTCGATGCGGTACTCTTTCACCTTGCTCTCGTCGAAACGGAGATAGGCGATGCTCTGGCTGTCGGGAGACCACTGGTAGCCGTAGGTCATGTACCATTCTTCCTCGTAGACCCAGTCGGGCGCGCCGTTGATGATCTTCGTCGCCTTGCCGTCCTTGGTAAGCCTGATCTCCTTGCCGCTTGCGAGGTCCTTGACGTAAAGGTCGTTTGCGAGAACGAAGGCGACCTTCCTGCCGTCGGGGGAGAAGGAGGCCAGTTTCTGGCGCTTTTTATCGCAGACGGGAGTCACGGTCTTGTTCTTGAGGTCGTAGACGAAGTAGGAAGCGTAGAAGGTGCGGCGGTAGATCTTCTCAAAATCGACGGCCAGGAGAAGCTTGGTCTCGTCCTTGCTGAAGGCGTAGCTGTGCAGTTTCTCGACGCCGATCTCTTTGCATTTTCCAATGTCGAAAAGCGTTTTCAAAAGCTTGCCGCTCTTAAGATCATAAACGGTCACGCGCTTGGAATCTTCCAGGCGCGAATAAGTTTTGCCGGAATTCATGAAACGGAATTGCGGAATGCCTTTGGCAGAAAAGATCTTTTCCTTGTAGAGCGCGTCAATGGTTATCGACTTCATCTTTTGTCTTATGGTTTAAGGTTAAATTTATTCCAAGGATTTTTTCGCGGGATCTTTGATCTTGGGATCGCCTTTCGGGAAAAGGCGTTTCGTTTCGAACCTGGGGTCGCGGCCGCGCCTGCCCTGGAAGTAATCCTCGCATTTCTTGATGTCTTCGGGGGAGACTTCGCGCTTGAAGGGGAGCGTCGGCGTGTCAACGACGTAGCGCCTGAGCCAGGTGAGGCAGATGTCACCGGACAGAAGGAGAGCTTCGGGCGAGAGATACTTTATGCTGTCGTCGCCGGTATGTCCCATGGTGGTGCCGGCGCCGTAGCGGCCGTACTGGATGACCGGTATGCCCACGGCGGCCAAGGGCGTGCCGTCGGAGCTCATCGGTCCTCTGGAGCAGCGCAGGTTCCGCTTCTTCTCGAAGAAGAGAAGGCGCATGGAGGCGCCCAGGTCTTCCGGACCGGAATAGAGGATGACGTCGTTAGCCAAAAGCGAACCCATGACGTCGATGTTCAATCCGAGGCGGTGCCTTTCCAAAAGCGTTCTGCCGCTCGCGGGATCGAAAGATTTCTTGTTTCTTTCCTTCTTGTCGCTCTCGAAGAGCTCGTGGGCGTAAGCGAGGGAGCCGTGCAATCCGGACTCCTCGCCGGAAAAGAGCACGAAGCGCATGGTCCTTTTCGGTCTCTTTTTGGCGAGGAGCCTGGCCAGCTCCATGGCTATGACCGTGCCGCCGCCGTTGTCCGTGGCGCCCGGGCACTGCCAGTGCGTGTCGTAGTGGCCGCAGATCACGATTATCTCTTCGGGGAAATCGCTTCCTTTGATCTCACCGATGACGTTGTGGCCCCAGACGTATTTTTCCTCGTTCTGAATGGTGATCCGCATCTCGCATTCCTCCTTCGATTCGACGAGGGGAAGGGCGTCCTGATAGGGGATGGTGATCGTGGGGAGGTTGCCCCAGCTGGCGAAGTATTCGTGCCCGGTCAGCTGGCGGTGCAAGTGCGTCTCATAGCGGCCGTCGATGAAGACGAGCGCCTTGGGTTTGTAGCCGAGGAAGTGCTCCCTTTCCTCTTTGGGGATGCCCTGCGTGACCACGACGATCTTATCTTTGACTTCGGGAGCGATCGCTTCCTGGTATCCCTGGACGGCGAAGAAGAGTTTTCCCGTTATTCCGCTTTTGGGAGTGGAGGAGGAGGGCATGTGGACTTCGCAGGGGACATTCTTCCAATTTCCCTTGCCGATCCTGGCTTCCGCTTTGCCCTGATGGTTGTCGTAGGCCCAGACCGGGAATTTGTGCAGAAAGGCTCTCATGCCGAAGGAGCGGAATTTTTCCATTATGTATTTCGCGGCCTCATATTCGCCTTTTGTCCCGCCCAGGCGGGAGCCGATCGTTTCCGAAAGATCGTAGAGATAGTCGAAGGCGTTCTTGCCGGAAAAATTCCAGTCGTTTTCATTAGCGGCGGGAAGCGTTTTTCTAAAAGCTTTCTCTTTCATTTTTTCTTGCTTGGTTTCGCCTCTTTGCGGCGCGGGTCCTCCTGACCCAAAAATGGATTGTAATAGCCGAAGCGCACGTCGGGGAATTCCTCGCTTATTTTGTCCATCAGATTTATGACGCCCATGGCGGGCTCCTCGGTCTTTATGTTCAGGGTCTCAATGTACCAGTCGGGATCGATGTTGAGGTTGCGCCACTGGATGAGGTCGACGCCCGGATCCTCCAAGATCTTCCTTAGGGCCTCGTATTCGCCGACCTGGTCGGTGAAGCCCGGGAAGACGAAGTAATTCAGGGAAACGAAGACGCCGTTGCTTCTCGCGATCCTTATGGAGTTCAGGACGTCCTCGAAGGAGAAATTCGGATGGCAGTAGGCTTCGTAGTATTCCGGCCTGGCGGAGTTCAGGGAGATCCTGACGCTGTCGAGGCCGGCCTCGATGACTTTTTCCAGTTCGTCCGTCAGTCCGCCGTTGGTGTTGAGGTTTATCGTGCCGTAGGGAGTTTCCTTTCTGATCATCCTGATGCTTTCCGCGATGACGTCTGAAACTGTCAGCGGTTCGCCTTCGCAGCCCTGGCCGAAACTGGCCACCGGTTTTTCCGCCGAGGCGAAATGGTCGAGGACGAGCTCCGTGATCTCTTGGGGCGTCGGCGTGAAGGCGATGCGGTTCTGCGAGGCGCAGACGTGGTCGCCCGGCTGGAATGAAATGCAGCCAAGACAGTGGCTGTTGCAGGCCCTGCTTGTTGGCAGCGGCATTTCCCAGCGGCCCAGGGCGTAGTTTCTGGCGGCGGGGCAGCGGTAGGTGAGGCAGCAGTTGTCCATCAAATGCTGGGCCAGCCTGTTATTCTTGTAAACTTTCTTTATCCTGGCCGCACCCTGCAAAATTTTCTTTTCGTTGAAGGTTCGGCAGTCCTG
>DFCM01000107.1 GCA_002366995.1 bacterium UBP3_UBA3054
CTCACGCTCCCCGCCATGAAGAGCGACGCTTTCAAGGTCACCCTTACGGTCGTCGACGTTTTCGGCAACAAGGCCGAGACAGAGTACCAGACCGACCTCTACAAAGCCGCGACGAAAAACGTCGCGAAGAATTAAATTCCCAGATATTCCCTGAATTGGGCGATCTCTTCCTCCGTCGGGATCCATTCGGATCTGCCGTTGCCGCTTTTCATTAGAAATTCGGATTTGACGCCGCCGAAGGCGTGGTAGGGGATGACTTCGGGCTTCACGCCGCTTCTAATTGAGCGGCAAAGCCCGGCGCATTTTTCATAATGACTTTCGTCGCTGTTTACTCCGTTCACAAGGATGAAGCGCAATTTTATTTTCGCGCCCAGTTCGTCGGCTTTCCTCAGGTTTTCGAGTATCGTTTTATTCGAAACGCCGGTGAATTTTTAGTGCCTTTCGTCGTCGGTGTCCTTGATATCCCAAAGGAAAAGATCCGTCGCGGCGACGGCCGGAGCGAGAAGTTCCGGAGGAAAATATCCGCAGGTGTCCAATACCGTGTTGAGGCCTTTTTCCCTGCAGCGGAACAGAAGATCGACGGCGGCGGGCTGGAAAAGCGGTTCGCCTCCGGACAGCGTTATGCCGCCGGATTCCCCGTAGAAGGCGAGGTCTTTTTCAGCTTCCGAGCATATCTCTTCGACTGTCATAACTTTCCCGCAGATCTGAAGGGCCGAGGAGGGGCAAATTCCGGCGCATTTAAAGCAGGATACGCATTTGCTCTTGTCGATGTGATGCGCCCCCATGTTAAAGGAGTGGACGCCGTTTTCGCAGATCAGGCAGGCCTGGCAGTTAAGGCACTTTTTGGCGTAGTAGAGAAGTTCCGGCGAAGCGTTCTGCGTTTCGGGATTGTGGCACCACTTGCAGCGAAGAGGGCAGCCTTTCAGAAACACCGTGGTCCTGACTCCCGGGCCGTCGCGCATGCAGAAGCGCTGGATCGCGCTTACTGTAAGTTTTGCTTTAGCGTCCGCTTTCATTCTGATCGATTATCATGTCCTGCCATTCTTTGTTCAGCGTCACGAAGCGCGCGTTCCAGCCGGAAACGCGCACCGAGAGGTTCTGGTGGCTCTCGGGTTCGCGCTGCGCTTCCCTAAGTACGGAAACGTCCACGACGTCAGGCTGCATAAAAAAGCCGCCCAAAGTTACGAAGCCGCGCATGAGCGACACCAGAGCGTCCAGCCCTTCCTCGCCCTTAGTTAGCGACGGCAGAAGTTTGATGTCAAGCGCGGCGCCCGTTGGCACCCGCTTGAGGTCGCACTTGCAATACGATCTTATGACGGCGGTCGCGCCGATATGATCGCTTCCCGGGGTGGGGGAGGCGTTGGCGGCCAAAACTTCCCCGGCCTTGCGTCCGTGCGCGCAGGCGAGGCGGCGCTTCGACCATTGCAGCTGCCGCCCGAAAGTGCTGACGCCGCCCGGAAAGATGTAGCCTGACCTGTTGTTCAAGGCGTCGCAGCCGTCCGCGAAATCGTTGAGGAGGCGCGCGCAGAGTTCGTCGACCTCGTCGGAATCGTTTCCGTAGTAGGCGTACTTGTTCCGGGCGAGGACGCGCAATGTTTCATGACCCTCCCAGTTGGAGGCCAGTATTCCGATGAGCTCAATAAAACTGACAAGCTTGTCGTCGAAGACCAGCTTTTTCACGGCGTAGAGGAAGTTCACCGTGTCGGCAAGGCCTCCGATGTGCGGGGAATAGACGTTGTACACGGGCCCGCCTTCAAGGTATGACAAGCCCTTTTTTAGGCAGCCTTCCTCGAAGAGAGAAACTACCGTGCAGGGTTCGTCCGGCTTGAAATTGAGCTTATCCTGCAGCAAGTCCTCAAGGAAGGCTTTGAGGTCCTTCACGTAGGCCGAGTAGAGTTCCTCGAAACTTTTGAAGTCAACGCTGCCGTCATAGCCCTTCAGCGTCTTTCTTTGCAAAAGGGCAAGCGAGTCGAAGGGGTGGTAGGTGAAGAATGTCTTGCCGGGAACTTGCACTTCCCAGCAGCCGTCGTTGGCGAATTTTACGGCGTCATGTTTCGGGTATCCGTAATCAAGAAGCGACCTGAGGATAAGCTCCTCGTTGTAAATCGCCACGACGCCGCCGCCGAAGCGCATCACTTCGGCCACGCGCCTCAGAAGTTTTTCGTCAGTTGACCGGCTGAGCCTGACCGTAACGGGGAAATCGCTGATGCCGGTCTCTTCGACGATGTCAAGGACAAGGTAGGTGACATCGTTCGTGACGTCGCGCCCGTTCTCGTCCGTTCCGGAGAGCACGATGTTCTGGTAATGCTGGGCGTCGCCGGAACCGTAGTCGCCGCCGCAGATCCATTCGCAGCCCTTGATGAAGAGGTGGGCTAAGATCTCCCTGGCTTCGTCAAGCGTCAGCTTTCCCTCTTCCAAGTCTTTTGTCAAGAGGTCTCCCAAGAGAACGTCGATCCTCCCGATGCCGGGCCAGTTGCCGCAGAGCCTGAGGAAGGAGAAGGTGAACCAGAGGGATTGCACGCCTTCGTAAAAGCTTTCGGCGGGGGAGAAGGGGACGTGCAGAAGATTCTCATAGTTTGCGCTGTATTCACTTTTCCCCTTAAGGGCTTCGAGATAGCGCTTGTGATAGATCCTGAAGGCTTCCAGGCAGTTGAGAGCGCTGCGGCAGAAGGGCTCCCTTTCGGTGCCCTTGTGTTTTTCGAAGGCGGCCTTCGCCTGTTCCTCGATATGTCCTACCCCCTTTTTTACGACGGTCTCGAAATCGACGGTCAGGTGGCTGACGCTCCCGAAAAGCGTTTCCCCGTCGCAAAAGGCCGGGACCAAATGGTCTATGGCGGCGCCCAAAGTCGCCGCGCCGGAAACAAGCTCGCCAGGGCAGAGGCGTATGGGCGCTTCAAGGGCGATCTTCTTTACCGCGAGGTCGTACTTTTCGATGTCAGTAAGACCGGCCAGCTCGCCTTTTGTGAAGTTTACGCCGGGATTTGACCTCGTCTCCAGCCCGTATTTGTGGGAAAGAGAATCAAGGGCGAAGCGCCGCGTGGCTAGGCTTAGTCTTATTGGCCTCGCTATGCCGTTTGCCGAAGGAAAATCCATAAAGCGTTCCTTAACTTATAACTTGCTGTATTTTATTTGAAACAGGCCTTTTTGTCAATGAAAAAAGAGCGTTTATGCTATAATTTTATACCTACTTTGCGGAGAGTTGGCAGAGTGGTCGATCGCGACGGTTTTGAAAACCGTTGACCGGCAACGGTCCGGGGGTTCGAATCCCTCACTCTCCGCCAAGAGTAAATCTGCTAAAATAAAGACTGTTGACGGAGTGTAGCTCAGCCTGGCTAGAGCGCTTGCTTTGGGAGCAAGAAGTCGGAGGTTCGAATCCTCTCACTCCGATAAAACATCCCAACCTAACCAAACCATAGGAGAAAAAGATGAAAAAAGTTGTCCTGTCCTTAGTGCTTTTGACCGTTTTGGTCCTGGCCGGCTGCGCCAGCGTTTCCACCGCTCCCCAGGCCTCCTTCAGAGGCATGTCCTGCGAGGGAAGCGCCCCGACGAAAGGCTATCTGGCATCCAGAAGCGGCCTCTATTTCCTGCCCACCTATCCTCTCTGGACCGACGAGAGCCGCGAAGTCAACTTCAGGGAAACTTTGGCTGACCTGACCAAACAGGCCACCGCCGACGGCGCCACGAAGCTGAATACGGTCGTCCCGCAGGAAGAATCCGTCTGGCTGCCCTTCACTTTCGTCCTCTGGTACAAGAAGTGCACCGTCTCCGCGACGGCAACCCGCTAACCATCGAATCTTAATTTCAACGCGGGAACCGTCGTCAGGCGGTTCCCGCATTATGTAAAGCCATCATGAGTCTCAAAGTTTGTAAATTCGGCGGTTCTTCCCTGGCGGATGCCGAGCATTTTTTAAAAGTCCGCGCCATTATCAACAGCGATCCCGAGCGCAAGGTCGTAGTCGTCTCCGCACCCGGCAAAAGGTTCAGCGACGACGTTAAGATAACCGACATGCTCCTGCTCTGCCACAGCATGCTTGAGCAGGGTCTGGACATCGCCCCGGTCTTCCAGAAGATCAGGACGCGCTACAAAGAGATCGTCCAAGACCTCAACATCGACATCCATATCGACGCGCTCTTAGACGAGACCGAAAACGACATGCGCAC
>DFCM01000025.1:0-11860 GCA_002366995.1 bacterium UBP3_UBA3054
TAGATGCTGATGACGTCTTCGCCGTGCTTGTCGTAGAGGTTGAGGAGCGTGGCGTAAGAGGCGTTGAACTGGCTTAAGACTGGCTGGGCTTCGCCGTAGACGCAGTTCTTGACCTGCTCGGCTCTTACCTGCCTAGGGTTGATCCTTAGGTAGACTCTGCCGAAGTCGTCCATGCCTCTTCTTCCGGCGCGCCCGGCCATCTGGAAAAAGTCCCTGGTCTTCAAAACGTCGAAGCCGCCGGGATAGTATTTCCTTATGTTGTCGAAGATGACGGTCCTCACCGGCATGTTGAGGCCCAGGGCGAAAGTCTCTGTCGCGAAGATCATCTTAAGGCGCTTCTCGTTGAAGAGCTGCTCGATTATTTCCTTAGTTGTCGGAAGCATGCCGGCGTGATGATAGGCGAGTCCGTTCCTGACGAGCGGCGTGAGCTTCTTGATGGTGGGCTCGTTCTGGACGGCGTATTTTTCGCAGAGCTCAGAGAAGCGTTTTTCTATTTCTTCCTTTTCCACTTTGCAAAGCTGCATGTTCGGGAGGGAATTGTAGGCCAGTTCTTCCGTCAGCTTCCTGCCGAAGGCGAAGTACAGGCAGGGGAAGCCGTCCTCTCCCTTTATGCGCTCGATGAGTCTGGGAAGGGAGTTTGGTACGACAGGGTCTTTCGGGCGTCTTCCTCGGAAATATCTTCTAGGCTTTTTGAGATCCTTGTAAGCGTCTTCCTTGAAATCTTTGAAGTCGGTGTAGAATCTGTTCTGGGCCTGAAAGGCGAAAGTTAGCGGCACGGGCCTTTTCGTTTCCTCGACAAGAACCATCGGGCGGTCCAGTATCTGCTCCATCCAGTCGCAGAGTTCCCTCGCGTTAGGGACGGTCGCCGAGAGGGCCAGTATCCTGGTTTGCTTCGGCGTGAAGATTATGGCTTCCTCCCAGACGGTGCCGCGCTCAGCGTCGTCGAGGTAGTGGACTTCGTCGAAGATGATCCAGGCCACGTCGCTTATCGTGCTGCCTTCGTCAAGCAGCGTGTTGCGGTAGATTTCCGTTGTCATGACGATGATCTGGGCGTCGCGGTTGATGTTCACGTCACCGGTCAGAATGCCAACCGAGTTATCGCCGTACTGCCTTACGAATTCGCGGTACTTCTGGTTGGAGAGGGCTTTGATTGGAGCGGTGTAAACGACGCGCTGGTGAAGCGTGATGGCGTCCGCTATGACGTGCTCGGCGATGACCGTCTTGCCGGAACCGGTAGGAGCGGAAACGAAAATGGAAGCGTTCCCTTCGATAGCCTCGATGGCTTTCTTCTGGAACTCGTCGTAGGGGAAAGGATGGAAGCTTTTCATCTCGCTACTGCCAGGAATTTTCGTATTCCGTTATGTCGAAATAAAAAGTGCTCTGGGTATTTCCTTTCGTTTCGACAATGACCTCGTCTAAGGTCTTGCTTCCCATCGATCTCACGGAGGTGCTTTTTATTTTCCAGTCTTCTCCTTCCTTGCCGAGCTTTTCGGAAATGAAGTCGCTTTCGGCTTCCATTTTGCCAAGCCTCGTGAAGACGCCGGTTATGACGGCGGGCGAGCTAAGCGAACTGCCGGGACCTTTCACTTCCGGAATAGGATCTTCCGGCGCGAGGCCGGCTTCCGGATCGTAGTCGGCGAAGGCTTCCGGATTCATGGGATCGATAAGCTCGGCCGACTCCTGGTCGGGAGTGATCAGATCCGCGGGGGGAACTTTTTCCTGCCGGCAGGAAATTAGCAGGCATGAAGCGAGAAGAAGGAGAAGGGCGCTTTTTTTAGGCATGCAGATTGTGGTTCTCAAGAAGCTTGCTGATCTTGGCGCTGTTGTCAAGAAGCTTCGCTATCGACTCGTTGCGGTTGAAGAGGTCGATGTAAAGCGAGACGAGCCTGGAAATCGAGACCTGCGTGTACCAGGGGGCCGCCAGGAGCTCCGGTCTGGTGTAGGTCGCGTTCGTTCCGAAGATCCTCGTGATGACGCCGTCTTCGTAAGCCTTCTGGAATTTCTCGACGCCGCTCGTGAAGAGCATGAATGTGCAGGCGACGTAAATGTTCCTGACGCCGGCTTCCTTCAGCTTGTAGGCGACCTCGATGACGGAGCCGCCGGAGGCGATCATGTCGTCGACGACGATGGCGTCTCTGCCGGCGATGCTGCCGCCTAAGAATTTGTGCTCAAGCACCGGGGCCTTGCCGTCCACGACGCGGGAAAGGTCTCTCAGTTTGTAGAAGCCGGTCAGGTGCGTGTGCAGTTGTTCCGCGAAGTAACGGCAGCGCGACATGCCGCCCAGGTCCGGGGAAACAACGATCAGGTTGTCCGGCCCGATGCGGAAATCGGGAACGGTGTTGATGATCTTCTTGATGATCTGGTAGGCGGCGTGCAGGTTCTCGAAGCCGTGGTAGGGGATGGCGTTGTGGACGTGCGCGTTGTGAGCGTCGATCGTCATGATGTTGTTGACGCCGAGATTCACGAGCTCCTGAAGCGCGATGGCGCAGTCTAAGGATTCTCTTCCCGAGATGCGGTGCTGACGGCTCTCGTAAAGCATCGGCATGATGACGTTGCAGCGGTGTCCCATGCCGCGGGCCGCGGCCACCAGGCGCTTGAGATCCTGGAAGTGCTCGTCGGGGGACATGCTGACTTCTTCGCCGTTGCGGTTGTATTTTATGCCCCAGTTGCCAATGTCGGTGATGAAGAAGAGGTCGAGGCCTCGGACGGAAAGGTCTATTACGGCTTTGCCTTCGCCGTTCTGAAAGCGCGGGTTGTCGGAGGGGATGATGAAGGTGTCTCTCAAAAAGCCCGGGAAACTTTCATAAGGGGGATATTCTTCCAGAAGCGCGAGACGCTCCTTTATGAGTTCCTTGTCGATGGATTCCGCGAGCTCCCGTCCTCCCGGGGTGGCGATTATACCGATTGGGGCTTGGGGGATGTGACGATAATCTCTTCCGAACACATGAGAAGTACTCATAAATCACTCGCGGTTTTTAGGGTTTAAGAGGATTGAACACACACGACATATGATACATTTTTGCCCCCTTCCTGTCAATTTAAGGCGCGCGTCCGGCCTCCCTCAGGATAAGCGTGTAAGTCCCAAGCTCATCCGTCCTCAGGACCTTGTAGCCCAACCTTTCGTATTTTTCCATAAGTCGCTTATGCGGATGGCCATAGGGGTTGGGGCCGACGGAGAGGAGGGATATTTTAGGTCTAAGTCTGGCTAAAAAATACTCGTTTCCGGCCGAACTTGAACCGTGATGGGGGATCTTGTAGACGGCCACGGGCGTAAGACCGCCCTCACAGCCCCTCAGAAGGTCAAATTCATAGGTTTTGGGCAGGTCGCCAGTCCACATAAGGGAATACCCCTTAAAGGGGGTCAGAAGGACCAGAGAGCGGGAATTGCTCGTGGGGGGAAGGGGGTCAAAGGGGGGCCAGAGCGCCGTAGAATCGCCGTATTTTTGGCCTTTCGTGAGGGTAACCCATTTTACGCCTAACTTTTCCGCCAGGCGCATGAGCTCCCAGCCGTTAGTCTCGAACGCCATCACGGGCGGGGCGACGATCGTTTTGGTCCTGATACCGCTGATGATGTCCTTGGCGCCGCCCATATGGTCGTCGTCATAGTGCGAGATGTAAAGGCAGTCGATCTTCTGTATGCCCAGATTGCGGAGATAGGGGACGGCGACCGTTTCGCCCTTGGAGGAGTTTCCTGTTGTGCGCCCGCAGTCCATTACCCAAAGAGGGCCGAGGTCGGAGCGCATCACGAAACAGTCGCCCTGGCCGACGTCGAGCGCGGTCACTCTGAGAGCATCATCATAGGCAGGCGGTTTGAAGGCATGTGAGCACAAGACAAGAACTAGGCAGAGGAAAATATCTCTGTGAAGCCTCTCGCCTGTTTTGCAATACAGCGCGAAGAACGCGATGGCAAGGTAATAGACGAGCACCGCGAAAACGGAAAAGGGAGGAACGTTAATGGTAAGCCAAGGCGTGTCGCCGAACAGCGCGATCAACGGCATTAGCTTTTCCCAAAGCCAGAGCGCCTGGTCATAGAAGAGGGAGGAAACGGAGGCGGGCAGGATATAGAAGACCGCCAGGCGCCATAACCCGGCGCTGAGCATCACGGCGCACAAAGGAATTATGACAACGTTCATAAGAAAACCGAAAGGCGTCACCATATGCAGCATGGCAAGGATGACGGGAAGCGTGAAGAGCGTGACGCAGAAAGTGATCTTCAGGCTCTGCAGAAAATACTCCTTTATAAAACGCGCGGCCTTTTCCAGGATTTTTTTATTTTCGTCTTTCGCGCTGAACTGTGAAGCGATGTTCGGGAGGATAACGAGCAGCGCCGCGGTCGCCGAAAAGGAGAGCAGCGAGGAGTACGAGAAGATCTGCTTCGGCGAGATCACGCCGTAGAGCCAGGCCGCCACCATAAGGAAATGCAAGGAGAGCGTCGCCTTGTTGAAGACTCTGCCGAGGACGATCAAAGTCATAAGGATGACGGCCCTCAGAACGGAAGGCCTGTCTCCCAGAAAAAGCACATACCCCCAGAGGAAAGGCAGAAGAGGAATTTCGAAAGCGAGCCTTGAGATCCCGAGCGCCCTCAGAAGCATGATCCAAACTCCGCTGATGAGGCCGATGTGCAAGCCGGAGACCGCGAGGATGTGCGCGACGCCGCTTTTCCTCAAGCCTTTCTCAATGGGATCAGGCAGAGACTCCTCGCTGCCCAGAAGCATCAGCCTTAAAAGCAGGGCGGCGTTGGGATACTTTTCGCTTTGCAGCGCGGCAAATGCTTTCTCATGCAGCTTCCTCATCAGTCCCGGCTCTTTGCACGCGCTTCTGTCAAGCGTAATCTCGTGCCCTTTGACCGTGCCTTCGCGGTAGATGCTGCGCCGGGAGTAGTAGGCGCGCTTGTCGAAACAGCCCGGAGCGTCCTTTCCTTTGATGGGCCTAAGCTTCACCTTCGCCTCGATCTTTGTCCCGGCTTCCAGCTCGATGGGTTTGTCGGCGTAAATGGAAAGCAAAAGTTTTTCGCCTTCGCTTTTCACTTCCAGTCTCGCGTAATATTTCCTGCCGTCCTGCCCGCCCTGCCAGGCAGCGTCCCGCAGCAGTTCGCAGCGCATGATCTTTTCCTCGGCGTTGCTGTTCGGGGATATGTCCACCGCGGCGTAGTTGACGAGCCCTCCGACCAGCCCCCCGAAGTAGATCACTAGATATTGCCGGAACCGGCTTTTTTGCCGCAGTACAAAATAGCTCGCGAGGAAGAAGAGCATAGCCAGCGCCAAAAGCAGCCACATAGGAACGGGAGAGACGATCTCGGACAGCAGCGTTCCGGAAAGCGCCCCCGTCAGTACGAACAAAAAAGGCGTAATCATGGCCCATTGTGGCAAAACCTGCCGCCCTTTGGCAAGCTTTCGGGAAAATTCTACATATTTCGCATAGCGTTTGTCGCTTTTTCGCCTTATCAGGGGATCGGCCAATATGGTATAATCAAGCTATGTACGATATAGAGAAAAACCAACTGGCGGAGATCCGCGACCGCCTTACGCATCTTTTCGCGGGACTCGACCTGGACAGCAAGGAGAAACGCCTTGCCGAACTGTCCGAACTCACTTCAGCCCAGGATCTCTGGAGCGATCCCGAGAAAGCCAGAACGCTCCTTCAGGAACAGGACTCTTTGAAGAGAGTGACGACGGAAGCGCGTTCCCTTGAGAAACTGATGGTCGAGACGGAAGAATTTCTGCAGCTGGCCGACGCCGAGAAAGACGAATCGTTAGCCGACGATCTGAAAGCCGAGCTAGCGAAGCTGCAGTCCGGTTACGACGAGTTCGAGTTCCATCAGACCCTGAACGGCGAGACCGACCACAACAACGCCTACCTTACGATCCACTCCGGCGCCGGCGGCACGGAAGCCTGCGACTGGTGCGCCATGCTCAAAAGAATGTACGAGCGCTGGGCCGAACGCCACGGTTTCAAATGCAAGATCCAGGACTCTCTGGACGGCGAGGAAGCCGGCTTCAAATCTGTCACGCTGCACATCGCCGGCGAGTACGCCTACGGCTACCTTAAGTCCGAGATCGGCGTCCACCGTCTTGTCCGCATCTCGCCCTTCGACGCCAACCAGAGGAGGCAGACCTCGTTTGCTTCCATCGACGTCACTCCTGAGATCGACGACGACATCGACATAACGATAGAGGAGAAAGACCTCCGCATCGACACCTACCGCAGTTCGGGCGCCGGCGGCCAGCACGTCAACAAGACGGAATCCGCCATCAGGATCACGCACATTCCCACGGGCGTCGTGGTCAGCTGCCAGAACGAACGCTCGCAGTTCAAGAACAAGGCCGAAGCGATGAAGATGCTGAAAGCGAAACTCTACCAGCTGGAGATGAACGAACGCTTAAGCAAGCAGAACACCGCCTACGCCAACAAACAAAAGATCGAATGGGGCAGCCAGATCAGGTCCTACGTTCTGCATCCCTACAACATGGTGAAAGACTTAAGGACCGACGTCGAGACAAGCAACACCGGAGCTGTCCTGGACGGTGAGATCGACATGTTCATAGAAGCGTATTTGAGAGCGACAGCCACGCTTTCCTAACAAATATAAATAAAGGATCGAATATGAAAAAAGTCTTCGCGCTTATTTTATCCTTAGCGTTCACAGCGACGCTCTTCGCCGCCGAAGAGGCGGTCCTGAAGACCGACTATTATCCCAACGGCAACCTGCAGTACGCCGGCTATACCGTCGTAAAGGGCGAAGCCGGCCAGATCCCCCACGGCTACTGGCAGTATTTCTATCCCAACGGCTTTCTGAAGAGCTGCGGCTATTTCAAGGAAGGCTACCGCGCCAAAGTCTGGACCAACTTCTTCAGCAACGGCAAAGTGGAATCCTACGGCCCTTATGACGATGGGAAGCAGGACGGCCGCTGGTACTTTTTCTATCCCGTCGGCGCCAAGAAAGCGGAGGGCAAATTCAGCGACGGCTTAGCCAAGGGCACCTGGACTTACTGGCACACCAACGGCGTCCTTGAGACGGAAGGCGATTTCAAGGAAGGCAAACGCGTAGGCAAGAGAGCCTACTATGATGAGCGCGGAAACAAACTCTGGTACGGGCGCTTCAAGGACGACGAGAAGGACGGCGAATGGCGCCTTGACGAAAAGGACAAGACCACGGTCGCCACTTACAAAGCGGGCCTCCTGCTCGGCCAGAGAGAGGAGACATACTATGACGAGGACCACGACGACATCAAGACCAAGACTGAATTCGAAGTGGTGCACGGCAAACTGACCGGATCCCAGATCGTCACGACTTACGACGAGGACGAGAACATCACTTCGCAGGGCTTGCTCTTCAACAACACTCCCTACGGCGTCTGGCGCTACTACGAAGACAAGAACATGACGCAGCAGGAGAACGGCGCCGTTCCCGAAGCCTTGAAGGAGCGCCGCAGAGCCATCGAGGAAGAATACCAGATGAGGATCCAGCAGAAGGCCAAAGAAGAAGCCCTGAAGGCCCAGGGAATAGATCCCAAAAGCCAGCAGCAACAGGCGCAGTTCTACAACTCCGACGAACCCTTCGAATACGGCCCCAGGAAATTTCAGGTCATCATGCAGGCGCCCAGCCAGCTCGACATGAACGTCACGACCGACTCCGGCCGCAGCATAGACCTTACCGAAAACAACTACGACGTCGTGAAAGAGAATCCCGGCAGCTTCGAATCATTGAAGCAGCAGGCCCTGCGCGCCCAGGCCGCCAAGATGACCGAGAACATTGGGGAGGGGGAAGAGAAATGAACTGGAAGGAAGAACTGACAAAATTCTTCAAGGAGCATGAAGAGGAAGGAATAGAGCTTCTGAAGGAGCTCGTCTCGAAGAACACCGTCAACCCTCCCGGCAACGAATACCTCGTCGCCGACGTATTGAAAAAATATTTCGACGAACTGAAGATCCCTTACGAAACGTTCGAGAAGACTCCCAAGCGCACCAACCTCATCGCGAAAGTGGGGGAGGGACATCCTGTTCTTTTCGTTCCCTGCCACGCTGACGTCGTGCCGGTCAATCCCGACTGGGACCATGATCCCTTCACCGTGAAGATCGAGAACGGCACCGCCTACGGCAGAGGCGTGGGCGACGACAAGGGGCCTATGGTCTCAGCTTTCCTGCTCGCGAAATTCCTGAAGCAGCACGAAGGCGAATTCAAAGGCACATTCCTTTTCGCTTCCGTCGCGGATGAGGAAGTCGGCTCCACCGACGGCCTGGTATGGCTCACCGAAACAGGCAAGATCAAAGCCGACTACGCGGTCGTTCCCGACACCGGCTCCGGCATTTTCAAACTCTCCTACGGCGAGAAAGGACTGCTGCGTTTCCAGTACACCTTCCGCGGCAAAGCCGGACACGCCGCCTATCCCGACCACGGCGTCAACTCCATCTGGCCCGCCGTCGCTTTCCTCAACTCCGTCAAGGAAAGCTACACGGAAAAGATCGGCTTCCTCAAGGAAAAAGACCAGCCCAACTTCAGCCCCACGACCTTCACGGTCTCTGGCCTTGAAGCGGGCAGCGCCTACAATATCATCCCCAAGGAATGCAAAGTAAGGATGGACATCCGCTACACTCCGCAAAGGAACCTTGAGGAAATAAAAGCCTGGACCGACAGTCTTGCCAAAGCGGCCTGCGAACAATATCCCGGCACTTCCTTCACGGTAGAGATGCCGGACCACATGGTCGCTTTCGAGATCGATCCCGAAGGCAAGCTTTGCAAAGCCGCCATGAAAGCCACCAAGGATCTTACAGGCAAGGACGCGGTGCTCTTCGGCATGAACGGCACGACCGTCTGCAAGCAGCTTCTCGCGGCCGGCATTCCTTCTTTGGGCTACAGCCAGGACGACGACGGCTCCGCGCACCAGACCGGCGAGCACATCAAGCTAAGCGAGATCCCGCTCTTCGGCATCGCTCTCGGTTTGCTCTTCGCCGAGCTCGCTGATTAAAAGAACAAGCGAAATAAAAAAAGCGCCCTCTCTTGCGAGGGGGCGCTTTTTTTATTGCAAGAAGTTGATTATTACTTCTTGGCGGCCGGCTTCTTGGCAGCGGGCTTTTTGGCCGGGGCCTTCTTGGCAGCGGGCTTCTTAGCAGCGGGCTTCTTGGCCGGAGCGGCTTTCTTGGCGGGGGCCTTCTTGGCCGGGGCTTTCTTGGCCGGAGCGGCTTTCTTCACAGCGGGCTTCTTAGCAGCGGGCTTCTTGGCCGGGGCAGCTTTCTTGGCCGGGGCTTTCTTGGCAGCCGGTTTCGCAGCGGGTTTCTTAGCAGTAGGCATAGTGTTTCTCCTTATGTTTGGTTGAATAAAAAGCTGTCACTTGACAACTATTTTTTTAATGAGCTTTTTGTATGTTCTGACAGATCGAGATCGATCTGTTGTTTTCTTTTCACTCCATCAACCAAGCGAAACCCGTTATTTTTCCTAGCATTTCCATCACTTCACATTCATCACTTCAAACATGAATAGCGGATAATTCACTTAATCTATATAAATTCTATCACATGTATTTTTAAAAATCAATCAGCGTTTTCGTTGACCGCAAAATTTTTTTCTGTTAGAATGCAACCGAACATGAAATACTTCGATTTCCATACCCACGCGTTCGTCGATTCGCTTGCCGAAAGAGCGGTAGGACAGATAGCCGCGTTGAGCGGAGACGTTCGTCCTCACACCGACGGAACGCTTCGCGATCTTCTTCGCGCGATGCGCGAAGACGGCGTCAACGCGAGCGTCATCGCTTCCATCGCGACAAAGGCAACGCAGTTCGAACCGATACTGGAATGGTCGAAGCAAATTAAAAGCGAACACGTTTTTCCTTTCGCTTCCGTTCATCCCGACGATCCCGATCCCGAAGGCAAAGTGCAGATGATAGTCGACGCTGGGCTGAAGGGATTGAAGATCCATCCCTTCTATCAGAACGCCGCGGTCGACGATCCGAGATGGTTCCGCCTTTACGACGCCTGGCAGGATACCGGCCTTCCCATTCTCTTTCACACCGGCTTCGACGTCGCTTTCCCTGAGCTCGACATCTGCACGCCCTTGCGCTTCCGGAAGGTCTTCGACAATTTTCCTAAACTCGTTATGGTGATGGCGCACATGGGCGGCTGGATCTGCTACGAGGATTTTCTGATGTCGGACATGTGCGGCGAAAATGTTTTTATCGACACGAGCTGCTCGGCGAGATTCTGCCCAATCGATCTGGGAGCGGAGATAGTAAAAAAGCACGGAGCGGATAATATTCTCTTCGCGACCGACTGCCCCTGGGGAGTGCAAAGGGAGCACATCGATTTCGTAAAGAAGATCTGTCCCGACGAACGCGGCCGGGAAGACATCTTCTATCGGAACGCGGAAAGACTTTTGGGAATAGAAGTGACGGAGAAACTTCCGGAATAAAAAAAGCCCCCGATCATGACCGGGGGCTTTTTTGTTTTCGCCATTTCGCTTACTTGATGTCGGCGTGGTATTCCTGGATGCTCTTCAAAGGAGCGGAGCCATGCAGGAAGGCCTTGATGCCGAGAGCCGCGTTGTGCGCCGCCGCCATGGTCGTGATGTAGGGGACCTTGTACTTGATGGCGGTCTTCCTGATGTAGGAGTCGTCGTCCTTGGAGCGGCAGCCTATCGGCGTGTTGACGATGAGGTTTATCTCACCGTTGGTGATGGCGTCGACCAAATTCGGTCTGCCTTCCAGACGCTTCAGCACAGGTTCGGCTTTGATGCCGTTCTCGTTAAGATAAGCGCAGGTGCCCTTGGTCGCGAGGATCTTGAAGCCAAGTTCCTTGAAGAGCGAGGCTGTCTCAAGCAGCATCTCGTCGTGATCGGCGACCGTCATCAGAACGGTGCCTTCCGTCGGGAGCTTCTGGTTGGCCGCGACCTGCGACTTGAAGTAGGCGAGACCAGGGGATGTGGAGATGCCCAAGACTTCGCCGGTGCTTCTCATTTCCGGTCCAAGCACAGGGTCGACTTCCGGGAACATGTTGAAGGGGAAGACGGCTTCCTTGACGCCGTAGTGCGGGATGGCCTTCTTCGTGATGCCGAGTTCCTTCAGAGTCTTGCCAAGCATTACCTGCGTGGCGATCCTCGCCATCGGGATGGAGCAGACCTTACTGACGAGAGGAACGGTTCTGGAGGCCCTGGGGTTCGCTTCCAGAATGTAGACGACGTCGTTGCAGATCGCGTACTGGACGTTCATCAATCCGACCACGTGCATTTCCAGCGCCAGTTCCTTCGTGTAGCGCTCGATCGTCTCGATGTGCTTTTTCGGAATGGTGACGGGCGGGATGAAGCAGGCGGAGTCGCCGGAGTGGATGCCGGCCTGCTCGATGTGCTCCATGATGGCGGGAACAAAAGCTTCCTTGCCGTCGCAGATGGCGTCGGCTTCCGTCTCGGTCGCGTTCTCAAGGAACTTGTCGATAAGTATGACATTCTCGCCGGCGGCCTGCAGGGCGTTGTTCATATACTCGACCAGCATCTCGTCGTTGTGCACGACTTCCATGCCGCGTCCGCCCAGGACGAAGGAGGGACGCACCATCAAGGGGTAGCCTATCCTCTTGGCGGCTTCGAGGGCGTCCTCGACGCTGTGCGCCATGCCGGCTTCCGGCTGCGGGATGCCGAGCTTCTGCACGACTTCGTGGAAGAGCTCGCGGTCTTCCGCCAGCGCGATCGTCTTCGGCGAGGTGCCGAGGACCTTGACGCCGTTGGCTTCCAGGTCGTGCGCCAGGTTAAGCGGAGTCTGACCGCCGAACTGGACGATGACGCCCAGCGGTTTTTCCTTGCGGTAGATGGAAAGGACGTCCTCAAGCGTCAGAGGCTCGAAGTAAAGTTTGTTGGAAGTGTCGTAGTCGGTCGAGA
>DFCM01000025.1:12010-24559 GCA_002366995.1 bacterium UBP3_UBA3054
GCGTGCACGCAGCAGTAGTCGAACTCGATGCCCTGGCCGATGCGGTTCGGCCCGCCGCCCAAGACCATGATCTTGTCCTTGGGCGAAACGTTCGTATCGTTCTTCGCGTTGTAGGTGGAGTAGTAGTAGCAGGCGTCCTTCACGCCGGAGACGGGAACGGCGAACCAGCTTTCCTCCATGCCGTCGGCTTCCCTCGCTTCCCTGACCTCGTCTTCCTTGATGTCGAGGATCTTGGCGAGGTAGCGGTCGGAGAAGCCGTCCTTCTTGGCCTGGACGAGCAGGTCTTTGGGCGGGATCTCTCCCTTGTATTCGAGTATCTTTTCTTCCAGCTCGACCAGTTCTTTCATCTGGTTAAGGAACCAGCGGTTGATCTTGGTCGCTTCGAACAGTTCGTCCGTGGTCGCGCCTTTCCTGATCGCTTCATAGAGCATGAACTGTCTGGTGGAGCAGGGCGTCCTGACGGCCTCGACGAGGGCTTCCTTCGTCCAGGTATCGTAGCCTTTGAAGAAACCCAAACCGTAGCATTTGTTCTCAAGGGAGCGGATGGCTTTCTGGAAGGCTTCCTTGTAGTTCTTGCCGATACTCATCACTTCGCCAACGGCGCGCATCTGCGTTCCCAGCTTGTCATAAGAGCCGTGGAACTTCTCGAAGGCCCAGCGCGCGAACTTCACGACCACATAGTCGCCGGATGGGACGTACTTGTCGAGCGTACCCTCTTTCCAGTAGGGGAGCTGGTCAAGCGTTATGCCGGCCGCGAGGTAGGCGGAGATGAAGGCGATGGGGAAGCCAGTCGCTTTGGAAGCGAGGGCGGAGGAGCGGGAAGTTCTCGGGTTGATCTCGATGACCACCACGCGGTCCGTTACGGGGTCGTGGGCGAACTGGACGTTCGTGCCGCCTATCACCTCGATGGCGTCCACGATGTCGTAGGAATATTTCTGCAGTCTCTTCTGCAAGGATTCGGGGACCGTCATCATCGGCGCGGTGCAGTAGGAGTCGCCGGTGTGCACGCCCATGGGGTCGACGTTCTCGATGAAGCAGACGGTGATCTTCTGGCCCTTGGAGTCGCGGATGATCTCAAGCTCCAGCTCTTCCCAGCCGGCCAGGCATTCCTCGATCAATATCTCATGCACCAAGCTTTCGTTCAGGCCGCGGTTGGCGATCGTCTTGAACTCTTCCATGTTGTAGACGAGGCCGCCGCCGGTGCCGCCCATTGTGTAGGCCGGGCGGATGACGACCGGGAGCTTGATGGTCTCTAATACCTTCTCGGCTTCCTCGTAGCTTCTGGCGATGGCGCTCCTGGCGCATTCAACGCCGATAGACTCCATGGTGTCCTTGAAGGTCTGGCGGTCTTCGCCCTTCTTGATGGCGTCGAGCTTAACGCCTATGATCTGCACTCCGTATTTCGCCAGGATGCCTTTCTCGGCCAGGTCGGCGGAAAGGTTCAGGGCCATCTGGCCGCCCAGGTTGGGGAGCAGGGCGTCTGGCCTTTCCTTGGCGATGATCTTTTCGAGCGATTCGACGTTCAAGGGCTCGATGTAGGTATGATCGGCCATATTGGGGTCGGTCATGATGGTGGCGGGATTCGAGTTTACCAATACGATCTCATAACCGAGAGATCTTAGGGCTTTGCAGGCTTGCGTGCCGGAATAGTCAAATTCGCAGGCTTGGCCGATAATGATAGGGCCGGAACCGATGATCAAAACTTTTTTGATGTCCTGACGACCTTGCAGCATATGTTTTTATGTCCTCCTTACACTATTTAGGGAAAAACTCCCCGAAATTCGAGAAAGTTTATTAAAATTTCCCAAAAAAAGCAACGAGAAAGCCGAATGTCAGTTTTTATGCGGATTTCCATTTTTGTTATAATATACAGTTAAGTATGGGTAAAAATCCGCTTAAGGAACGCGCATGAAAACTTTTTTGAGACACGCCCCCAAGGGGCCGACGCTTAGGGAACTATACACCAGGCCATTGACCTACGGGCAGACCGTAGGCGGCATGACCTTTTCCGCCGACGGGAAGATCCTGGCCTTCCTTTGGAACGAAAAAGGCGGAGCGGTCAGGGACCTCTTCGTCAAATTAGAGGACGGCAGCGTAAGGAAACTGACGGACGCCGCCAAGGTCAAGAATTTCCCCTGCGAGGACGACGTTCGCGATCCCAGGGACGTCGCCTACGCCGAGGAGATGTACACAGGCGTCAGCGAATTTTCTTTCGTCAACGACACCTATGACATCGTCTTCCTTTGCCGCGGCAATCTTTTCATCTGCGACCTCAGTGGCAACGTCGAGCGCCTGACGCTGACCAGCGGGGGACAGTACAATCTCTGCGTTCCGGAAAAAGCGCCCGAAGCCTTCTTCGTGAAGGGCGGGAACCTCTATTCCTACGATCTCGACCACGGCACGGTGAGGCAGCTGACCTTCCTTTCTAAGCCGCACACCTCCGTCTGCGGATACAGGATCTCTCCCGACGGCAAATACGCCGCGGTGCTTGTCGAGGATTCCTCGACTTACGAAGACATCAGGATGCCGGACTACACTCCCGAAAAGGAAGTGAGGATCAACAATCTGAGAAGGAACAATGTCGGGAAGCCCCTGGCGCTCTTCCGCTACGGTTTCCTCGACCTCACAAAGGACAGCGCGCCATTAGAGTATCCCGAGCTTCCGAATTTCAAGCCTGAGGAATGCAGGAAGGGGACGACGGTGCGGCCGCACGCCGCGGCCTGGTCGCCGGACGGAACATCCTTCGCCTTCGCCTACGTCGAGGACGACTACCGTACCTACCATCTTTGCGAAGCTTCCATAAAGAAAGGCTGGAGCGTCAAGGAACGCTTCAGCGACTACCTTGAGCCCTGGATCGAATGGTCGCCCATCGCTTACGACAAGGCTGGGACCATCTACTTCCTGAGCTACCGCGACGGCTGGCTGCAGCTCTACGCTCTGAAAGCGCAAAGCAAGACTCCGAAACGGATCACTGCCGGCGGCTGCGACATCGCGAGTTTCGCTGTCTGCGAAAATGGCAGGATCTATTTCACCGCTTTGAAGCCCGATCCGAGGAAGGCCTTCCTCTACGCGAAGAAGGACGCCCTTGATCCCGAAAAGCGCGTGAAGTGTTCCGACCGCTGCTGGGAAAGTTTCGCCGTGAGCCGCGACGGAAAGCAGCTGGCGGTCCTCGCCAGTTCCTTAATGGAACCGCCCGTGCTTTTGGTTACAGGCGCGAAGGGCAAGTTCACGCAGATACTGGACACCGCCTCTCCGCTTCTGAAAAAGTGGCCGCGCGCTATCATAAAAGAATTTTCCTTCAAGAACAAAGAGGACGGCCTCGAGATCTGCGGCACGCTGACGCTTCCGAAGGATTTCGATCCCAAGAAAAAATATCCCGCCGTGCTGCGCTGCGTCTACGCCGGGCAGGGGAAGATGGGCTTCGGCCGCTACAATCTTCTCGACAACTACATGGCCAACGAGATGGGCTACATTCTGGTCGGCATCGATCTCAGGGCCAGCCACGGCTACGGCCACAAGTTCGCCCAGGGCTACTACAAGTCCTTGGGCATCGTCGACTCCAAGGAGCTGGTCTCCTGTGCCGAATACTTGAAGGCGCAGCCTTTCGTCGACGAAAAGAGGATAGGTATTTGGGGCGGCAGCTACGGCGGCTTCCTTACGCTCATGGTCATGTGCGACTTCCCGGGCGTCTTTAATACCGGCGTCTCCTGGAAGCCTGTGACCGATTGGCGGAACTACTGGGATTCCTATACGGCCCCGCGCTTGGGAAGACCGAAAGACGATCCGGAAATATACAAAGCCACCTCTCCCGTTTTCCACGCCGCCGGATTAGAGGGGAACCTTCTCCTCATCCACGGCATGCAGGACGACAACGTGCTTTTCCAGGACGCCGCCTGGATGATCCAGCAGCTTATTGAAAAACAGAAATATTTCGACCTCATGATATACCCTAAGGACAATCACGGCCTCGATCTCCGTTATGAAAGTCTGCCCGACTGCATGGAGAGGATCGCGGCCTATTTCGAAGAGCACATGGGTCTGGGACCCTTAGGAGATAAAGAATGAAAAACGCTTTTCTTTTCCTTAGCTTCCTGCTTCTGACTTTTTCGGCGCGCGCCGACATAGTAGTCAACGAAGTAAACTACAATCCTCCCGGCTCCAGCGACCTCGAGGAATTCATCGAGCTCTACAACACGGGCGACGAGACCGTATCCCTGGCCGGCTGGGAATTCGACAAGGGCGTGGATTTCGTTTTCCCGGAAGGCGCGAAGATCGTGGGCAAAGGCTACGCCGTCGTCGCGAGGGACCCCGCGGCTTTCAAGCGGACCTACCCCTCTTTGCCCGAGCCGTTCGGCCCGTGGGAAGGAAAATTGAAAAACAGCGGCGAGACCGTTAGATTAAGGAGCGCCAGCTCCGCCGTCATTTCCCTTTTCTCCTATCTCGACGGAGGGATGTGGCCGAGCGAACCGGACGGCGACGGCCCGACATTGGAACTGAAGAATCCTATTTATCCTCCCGACGATCCCAGGTCCTGGGACGCCTCCGGCAAGAAGGGCGGCACGCCCTTCAAGGAGAACACGGCTTTTGTGGAAGGCCCGCTGCTCGAGACCAGAAGAGATCCCGTTTCCCCTCTGGCGCATCAGCAGTTCCTGGTCGGCGTCAGGGCGGTGGCCGGCGAGATCACTTCCGCCACCGTGACGGTCGGCAGCGAGACGCTTACGACGACATTGAAGGACGGCTGGCGCGTGGCGACCATCACCGCCGGTGAAGCGGACACGCTCCTGACTTACAACATCAACGTCACCTCTCCCGAGGGCAACGACAAGATCAAGTGCGCCTGCTACGTCATGGACAAGCTGATCCCGCAGAACAGCGTCATAGTAAACGAGGTCATGTTCGACAGCGGCTTGGCGGCTTACGACGACGACTACCAGTACATAGAGCTCTTCAACAGGAGCTCTGAGCCCGTCGATCTCAAGGACTGCCTCATCAACGGCATCGAGCTTTCCAGCGGAAAATCCCTTGTGATAGAGCCCGGCGCCTACCTGGTCGCGCCCAGCAAGAAAGCGGTCCTCGCCGAGATCTACGGCGACATTCCCCTTATCTCCTGCAAGCTGAAACTCTACGGCGAAAGCGGCGACATTCTTCTCACGGACCGCAACGGCGCCGTGATCGACGCCGCCAAGTTCGGCAGCGAGAAACCCTGGCCGTCTCTGGCGGCCGGCGCCGGCTATTCTCTGGAACTCCTTGATCCCGCCTGCGACGGGACGCTGCCGGAAAGCTGGGGCGTTTCGAAACTCTACGGTTCACCCGGAAAACCCAACACCGCCGCCGGCGAGGTGCCGGCCGTTTCCGTGGCGCCCTACGTTCCCGTTGATCCCTACGGCGACCAACCCATTGAGTTCGCCTTCGCGGTCCTGGGCAACAACATTCAGGAAGTGACTCTGAACTACGGCATGGACAACGCCAGCATCCATTCCCAGCTCATGGATTTCGACGCGGAGAGCGGACTCTACAAGCTGACCATTCCGGCCCAGGGCAGCGGCACGCTGCGCTACCGCCTGATCATCAGGAAAGACGGCGCCTTCTACTACTGGCCCGTGGCTACGGAAGAGGAGATCGTTCCTCCCGCCACCATGACCTCCAGACTTTCCTACGAATCGCACACCATTACGGTAGAGCCCACCACAGAATGGCAGAAGGCCAGCATTACTGACAACGCCAGCGATCCCGCCAAGATGTACATCTACATGGACGCGGCAGGGGAGATCCTGATCGATAATTTCGAGATGCGCGACGGCAGCAACAAGAACTACATGGCCAACAGCTATTTCAACAGCAACATCGACAACTGGGTGCCCAGAGGCAACCACTCCGGCACTTACTGGGACAATACGGACGGTGTGAACGGCAAGGGCTGTCTGCATGTGGTAGCTACCGGCGCTGGCGGCGGCAACTCCTCCGGCAGCTACGTCAGGCCTTACTTCTCTGAAGACCTGACCACCGGCAATTCCTACACCATGAGCTTCTACTACAAGCTCCCGCCCCAGGCCGCTTCCGAGAACGCTGTCTTCCGTTATCTGACCGTCGGCGCCCCTTCGAAGACCATAGCCATTTCTGAGATCAATTACCACGACCTGCACAACGCCTTCGGTAAGCAAGAATATCTGGAATTCAAAAACTACGGCGAAGCGACCGTTGATCTGGCCGGCTGGACACTTGAGAGCAAGGAGAAAGGCAAGGTTCAGATGCCGAAGATCAAGCTTCCCGCCGGGGAGTTCGTCTATCTGGCCGCCGACACCAACGCTTTCCACGCGGCCTTCCCGAACGCCAAGTATTACTACGCCCTCGGCTTCAACCCCGACCACGGCTCAGACACCTTCACCTTAAGGGATACGGATGGAAATGTCATCGATACGGCCGCCTACCGCGACGACGGCGAATGGGCCGGCGACGCTGACGGCGTGGGCGGATCCCTTGAAAGGCTCGACCTCAGGAAGAATGGCACGGATCCCGGCAACTACCGCCTGGCCTACGGCGGTTCCGTCGGCAGGGACGCCGACGACATCAGAGTAATAGACGCCTATCACAGCCCGGCCGTGCCCACCAGCAGCTCCAGGATCTACTTCTACTGCTATCTCGACGGCGTGAAAGGCACGCCCTCCGGCAAGATGTATTACAAGATCGGCAGCTACGGCAGCTGGCAGCAGGCGGGTCTTACCTACAACAGCGGCTCCAAGAGGATGTACGCGACGCTGACCGGCTTCTCCGACAACGACCAGGTCTTCTTCTATTACGAGATCACGAACGATTCCAAGACCATCTATTTCCCGAGCTGGGGAGCCAGCAGGCCCTGCGCCCTGGAGATCGACGACATCACGGATTATGAGATCCCGGTCTACCGCATACTGATGACCAGCGAGAACTATAATAAGCTCTCCAGTAAGCGCCTTTGGAACAACGACAACACCGACTGCACGCTCATAATAGGCACCAACATCTTCTACAACGCCGGCATCCACTACAAGGGCAACTACAGCCGCCAGTACCGCGTCGCGCACAACATCAGGCTCAACTACGGCAAACGTTATCACGGGCACAACAAAGTCTCCAACACCTACAACTGGGAGGACGGTTCGCCTTTCCTGGCCGTGGCCTACGCCCAGAGGATCTACCGCCTGTCCAACACGCCCATCTACGACAGCGAGCCGCACCTGGCCCGCCGCATGGGTTCTTTGCAGGGCTTGATGCATTCCGTGGAAGGCTACGACGACGTGCACCTCACCAAGCTCGGCTACAACGGCAACTGTTACAAGGCGACGGCGGCTTCCGCCCAGCAGGCCATGTTCAGCTACGCCGACTACAAGAAAGAGACCTACAAGGACTGCTACGAGCCTTTGGCCGAAATGAATCCCGACAAGCAGTACAAGGATCTGGCCCAGGGCCTGGAGGCTCTCTACATCTTCAACGAAAAGGATTTCAACAAAAATGTCACCAATTACTTCGACGTGCACGCCATGGCGAAGGAATGGTGCATGATGAAAGTCCTCAACAACAGCGACGGCTGGACGCAGTGGGGGCAGAACTACATCCTCTACGGCGACGCCGACAGCGGCAGGGTGCAGCTCTGGCCTCAGGACATCGGCAGCTGCATCGTCTGGGGCAACGTGCAGTTGTTCCCCATAGTGGGTGGCATCCAGCGCTTCGCCAGGCACCCCGCTGTCATGCGCGAATTTTATGCCTGCATGACCAACAGCGTCAGGACCATCCCGGTGGCCCGCCAATTGCAGGTCTTCGACCAGCTTAGGAACGAATGCGCCCACGACGCCGTGAGAAGCGACGGCAGCTACAACTCCGAGGCCAACAACCTCCGCAACACCATCTCCAGCTGGGCCCGCACCGTCAACAGCTCCGTCGGTTCGCCGACCTACGTGACGAACTATACCTACAGCTTCGTCTCGCTTCCGCCTAGGAGCGCCATGGTAGGGGAGCCATACTATTACCGCCCCTTCGCCTTCGATCCCAGGGGCAGGAAGATCACCTATTCCATCCAAGGCAGCGACAAGCTCTCCATCGATTCCGACGGACTAATAAGCGGCGTCTTCACGGAACCCGGGAACGTCTCCTGCAGCGTCAAGGCCAACAACGGCGTCAGGACGCTCTCCCAGTCCTTCACCATCAACGTCCAGTACCCCTCGCTCAGACTGCACATCCCGATGGAGGAAGGCCGCGGCACGGCGGTTTCCGACAAGGAAGGCAAGATGACCGGCTCCATTGACGGCACCGTCACCTGGGACGACGAGGGCCGCTATGGAAAGTGCTTAAGTTTCGGCCCCAATACTGGCGACACCGTCTCCATGGGCTCGCACTCCGATATCAACATCCCCGGCGACTTCACCATCGAGGCCTGGGTCTACTTCACGCAGCGCAACCGCCGCTACTGGGGCCGCGTCTTCAAGAAGTACGAGGAGCTTGGCTGGCGCCAGGACGGCGACGGCAACACCCATCACGGCGGCCGCATCGCCTGGGGCCCCTTCGACAACGGCTACTCCTGCACCACCGACGGCTTCCCGGGCGGCGACTCCTGGATCATGGACCGCTACAACACCGATGATCTGCAGCGCATCCTCGAGCCCAACCAGTGGCACCACTTTGCGGTCACCCACGAAAAGTCCAGGAACGAGGCCTACGTCTACGTGGACGGCAAGCGCGTTTCCGGCCTGACCTGGAGCGGCAACCTCATCAGCTCCTCTCCGCTCTATCTGGGCGGATATCTGAACGCCAAGCTCGACGAATTCAAGATCTACTCCTTCGCCAAGCGCGCCTACAACATGGGTCTGAACATCGAGGCCGTGCAGATCAATCCGGAGAGCCAGTACATCCAGTTCCACACCTTCGACCGTCACGACGGCAAGGAAACGAACCTGAAATATTTCGCCCTAAGGTTAATGCCTGGCGAAAAGTGGTACGTCCTTCCCAGCGAGAAGATCCAGCCCGGCGAAGACATGGTTATCTACGCCGAGGATATCGCCGACGACTTCGTGCTGCCCCCGAGTGGATCCCTTTCCCTTTATCCCTTCGAGCCCGATTCGCCCTTCCGTGATTACTACCTGACCAACGACTACACCAAGATCCTGGACTACGTGGCCTGGGGCGACGCCTCGTATCTGCCCGACGAGAAGGAACCCGCCGTCATAGCGGGCCTTTGGAAAGCCGGGTCCCTGGTCATGCCGAAGGACCGCTCCTTCAGGTTGAAAGAGCGCGGCCAGAACGTCGACGGCGCTGATTCCTGGGAAGGCGCATTCTCGCTTCCCGCGCCCGTCATTACCGACTACACTCCCACCAACTTCTACAATCTATTGGAAGGTGAGTGGACCAAGCCGGAAGGCGCCTACACCTTCAAGGTCCAGTACGCCAACAATCCCTACTTCGAGGAAAGCCAGACCACCACGGTCACTTCTCCCGGGATCCAGCTGGAAGTTCCCAACGGGACCTACTACTGGCGCGTGCAGGCCGTCTACTCCCAGGGCGGCAGCGTCTATTCCGCTCCGGTCAAGACCTTCATCACTCCGGAACCTGGAATAGCGGCGCTTTCTATTTTAATAGCGGCTTTCTTTATAAGAAGAAGCTCCAAGCAATAACGCCTGACCAGCGTCATTACTAAGACTTACAGCCTCCGCCAAAACGGAGGCTGTTTCTTTTACGCATTTTGGGAGTATTCTTTAATGATTGTTTTATTGGTAACAATTCAGTACACTTCTACCAAATTAAGAATACTTTTAACCAACGAGGGGACAATTATGAAACGATTCTTAATTCTCGCGACGGCTTTCGCTTTTGTGGCCGCCGCGTACGTCAATGCCGCTGAGACCAACGAGGTCTTCAGGATCGACTTCGAGCAGTCCGAAGGCTTCCAGCTGGGCGACATTTTCACTCAGGATAAGGGCTTCGTGCCCTATTCCGCCGCCAACACCAACTGCCTCGGCCAGGTCGTTGACACGAACACATTCTGGTCTATCACCAGCGGCTCCCAGGCGCTTTTGGTGGGCGTCCAGGACACCGCTTACGGCAACGGCAACTTCTGCTGCGATTTCGATATTTCCAGTATCGACATCGACAAAAACTACGTGCAGTTTGAGATTCAGATCAAGCCCAGCGAAGTGGGCGAGGGCTCCTATCAGGCCAGAATGCAGATCAACAGCACCAACAACGTGATGCTCTGCAGCATGCTGGTCTTCAACAGAGGTTTCTGGTCTAGCTCTTATTCCATGAAGGGAAGCGCCAACGCCTGGGCCTTCAACCCGCAGTCCTATCAGAGCACCCCGGAGAAAGTGGCCGGCGAACCTCCTTTCGATCAGTTCACCACCGTTTGCTGGACCTGGGACCTTGGCAAGCAGCAGCTGCTCTCTTTGCAGCTGGGCGACGAGATGTGCTACTACACCAACCGCTGGGGCGTGGGCGAAGCCGGTACGAATTGCATGTACACGGCCAACGCCAACATTCCCTACGGCATCAATCCTAACTTCAGCGGACGTCCCGCCAGGCTGGTCTTCCAGGGTCAGAACGAGCGTCCGGAAGCCGGCTTTGACGCTTTCGTGGTCCGCACCATCAGCAAGCCGAAGACAGCCAATCCCGGCAAGATGAACTGCGCCGCCACCACCTTGGTCAACAATTACAAGTCCACCGCCACGGCTTTCACCATCACCAACGACGGCGACATTCCCTTCGACTACACGGTCTCCAGCGACGCCGAATGGCTCGTGCCGACCGCCACGACGGGAACGTGCGTTTCCGCCTCGGCCATCAATCTGACCATCGACAGGGAGAAGATGACCGAGAACAGTTACTACCGCGGCATCGTCAGTGTTGACGCCGGCGACGCCGGTTCCTGCCAGGTCAGAGTCACCGCTCAGGGTCCCCACATTTACTTCGCGGAAGATTTCGAGAGCCCGTACATGATCTACGGCGGCATCGTGGCCAATCAGGACCGCTGGGACAACAACATGCAGCCTCCCACCGAGTACAACATCGTGGTGACAAACGCCTACGACAGGGAAGGCATCGGCTTCATTAACAAGACCGCCTGGTATGACGGACAAACTATCTCCACGGACACCAGGGAGGGCGAGATCATCCACGTCGGCATGGATATGTTCGTGCCCACGGAAACGGAAACCACGGAATTCCACTTCAAGTCCAGCTATTGGTCGCTGGCTTGGGATCTCATTTTCGGCATCGATCCCGCGCTCGGGACCTTGAATGTGAAATCCCTCAACAACAACGGACTCATCTTCGCCGACTGGATGGGCTCGCTTGAGGAATGGACGAGAGTGGAACTCCTTATCGACTACCAGGCTCAGGTCATCAGAAGCGTGCAGCTGGGCGACTTCGTCACCAATGGTCTGGCGATCGAACTGATGAAGGACACCAACGACAAAGAGGTTGTTAGGCTGGAAGATCTCTCCATCTACGCCACGCCTCAGGAGAATTTCAGCGGCATCGGCCTTGACAACATCATCGTGGAAGAGCAGGAACGCACCGGCGATCCCGTCCTGGTCGCTCCTTCTTTCCAGCAGTTTGGCGATGAAAGCAAAGGCAGCTTCGTTATCCGCAACGCCGGCGTCGGAAATATCGAGTACACCGTGGAAGCGCTCGACAACACCGATTGCTTCACCTTCGAACCGGCCAGCGGCAGCTTCGATACCAAAGCGGAAGTCAAGGTCACTATCAACAGGGAAGATCTTGATCCCAACTTCTACCGTTCCCGCATAGTGACGAACGGCGGCGAAGCCGGCTCGGTCACTTCATTGTTCACCTTCGCCAGCGGCGGCGTCTACTACACCTGCGATTTCGAGGAGCCCTGGTTCCATGACGGCTCCATCAGAGGCCAGGAGACCTGGACCTACGATACCGACCAGCCGGCGGAAAACTTCATCGAAACCATCGAGGAAGGCGCGCTCAAGATCGGCCACGCTCCCGGCTACACCGGACTGAGAGCCGACATCATCGCTCCCAACACCGGCACGAACACCGTTACGACCTGGATCTACGGTTCCAGCGAGGAATCGGCCGGCGTGCTTTATTTCAAGCAGAACGATGCCTGGCCGTACGTGGAATTCATTGTCACGCCGCAGCCCGAGGAAAGCAACATGAAGCTGACCATCTCCGGCATTGACGAAGAGGAGTTCGTCATGTTCGCCAACCTTGACGAATGGGTGCCTTTCGCTTACACGATCATGTTCAATGACCAGACCATCAGCGAAGTGACCTTCGGCGACGATACCCAGGTGCTTGAAAACATCTTCATCAAAGAGGAAACCAAGAAGTTCACCCGCTACATCGTCTGCGGCAGCGATGACTGCAATTTCCGGATCGGCGGCATCACGATCGCCGACGCGAACGCGGTTCCGGAACCGGCGGTCCTCGCTTTGATCGCGCTGGCGCTGGCCGCTTTCCTTCGCAGAAAGTAATCGCTGAGGCTTAGCCAACGCACAAAGAGGCTCGCGGGTTTCCGCGAGCTTCTTTTTTTCATCGCAGTGCGAGCAAAGC
>DFCM01000026.1 GCA_002366995.1 bacterium UBP3_UBA3054
AGGCCGGACTAGACGATGGAGACAAAATTTTATGTTAGGAAAAAAGTGAGCCGTGCGGGACTCGAACCTGCGACCCTCTAATTAAAAGTCAGATGCTCTACCAAACTGAGCTAACGGCCCGTGCTTTTTTCTTATTACCATTTTCAGAATGGTAGAGTAGATTATATTAAAAGGGCTTCTGTAAGTCAAGGCTCATTTGGCCCTGGGGTCCTTCAAATTGCGCAGGATAGACTCCATCCAGGGCGTCTTAAGGATCATGAGTCTGGTGAGCTCGTCAACGCTTACGGCGCAATTAGCCTGTATCTCTTTGCGCTGGGCATCTAGCCTATCCTTGGCCCTGAAGGCGTCTCTGCGGCCCTGCCAGATGGGTTTAAGGCGGCCCCTAAAGGTCCACAGCAGGTCGGATAGGAAGGCGTAGAGGAAGATGCCTACGCCGTAGCGCCAAAGCAGCGGAGCGGGAAAGTCTTTCCAGACTACCCAGAGACTGTTGCGCTTGGCCCAGTAGAGGGCGCGGTCAGAGTATTTCGTCGTGGAGAATCCGACGCGGTGCCAGACCGCCGCTTTGTGGGCGAAACGGCAGCCCCAGCCTCTCAGCCTTAAGCGGAAGGCCAGGTCGACGTCCTCGTTGTAGGCGAAGAAATCGGGGTCGAAGAGGCCGGTCTCCTTAAGGGCCTCGACGCGGTAGAGGGCCGCGCCGGCGCAGGCGCCGAAGACGCCGGTGTCGTCGGTGTAGGTGTCCCTCGGTTTTCCGTAGCCGCGTTTGCCGGCCACGCCGTGCTTGAAGAACATGTCGCCCGCGGAGTCGATGACTGTGGGTTCGTGTTCGCCGTCCCAGCAAAGAAGCTGCGAGGCGACGGAGCCGATTTTGGGATCGCTTTCCGCCGTTGATACCAGCTCGTTCAGCCATTGCTTCTCGACTTTCGTGTCGTTGTTCAGAAGGACGACGTATTTGAGTTCGGGATAGGCTTTGAAGAGCAGTTCGATGGCTTCGTTGTTGCCGCGGGCGAAACCGTAGTTTTCCTTGAAGTCGTATAAGAGAACGTCCGGGTAATCAGATTTGATGATCTCGATAGAAGCGTCTGTGGAAGCGTTGTCGGCGACGACCGTGAGGAAGTTATCGTAGCTCTGATTTTTCAGGGCGTCGAGGCAGTCTTTGATAAGCTTTTCGCCCTGCCAGTTCAGGACCAGCACGGCGGTTTCGACTTTTATATGTTCGCTGCGGACGTCAAGCATTTTTCGAAAGTTGGTAGGCGGCGAAGTCCCAGTCTTTTTTTGTGGTCAGTTTGAAATTCTCTTCCGAGTCGCGGCAGAGCCTGACGGGAAAGGCGGCCTTTTCAAGGATCATCGCCTCGTCGGTAAGCGTTTCCCAATCGGTGGTGGAACTGAGTTTGGCGTAGGCTTCCCTTAAGGTCTTCAATTGGAAAGTCTGGGGCGTGGAAGCGAAGTAGAGCTTTTCCCTCGGGATGGTTTTGGCGATCGATCCGTCTGGATCAGCTTCCTTCACGGTCGAAGCGCAGGGGACAGCCGCAATGGCGGCGCCCGTTTTTTTCGCTTCCTCGATGGTTTCTAAGATAATGTCCGGCTTTACGAAAGGACGGTCGCAGTCGTGGATGACGACGATGGCGTTCTCACAGTCTTTCAATGTTTCGACGGCGTTAAAGACGGATCTGGCGCGGCAGCTTCCGCCGGAGATCACTTCGGCCCGGTCTTTCAAAAGGCTTTTGAATTCATTTTCCCTGCCGGGCGTTACCGGAATGATCGTCTTTTCTATGGGAAGGCCCTGAAAGGCTTCCAGAGTCCTTGCCAAAACGCTTTTGCCGCAAAGGGGAGTCGTGAGCTTGTCGAAGCCCATGCGGGAGGCTGTTCCTGCGGAGGGGATGATGGCGATTACGGGAAGATCCATTAGAAAAGGGAAGTTTGTCCGCGGTTCTCTATGAAGCGCTCGTCTTCTGAGGCCGCGTCTTTTTCGCCTTTGATCATGAGGCCGAAATTATAGTCGAAAAGGTTCGTTAGGAGCTGCTGGTCGGGGACGGATATGGGAAGGAATCCGCTGTCGCAGCCGGCGTTCACGGTCTTGAGCCAGTTCTGTATTTCCTCCGGGCTGTCGCCGGGATTCGTCTCGAGGAGAGCGTAGGGCGGGATGTTGTGGCGAAGCGCCTCAGCGTCCGGATCGTGGAAGGGCAGGAAGCCGAAGATCTCGGGGAAGAGGCGTTCGTCCAGAACGGAGAAGCGTTTGCCGAAATCTCTTCCGTAGCCCGTGACGAGCTGGATGTCGAAATAATAGGCGCCGGCCAGCCTGTGGAGGATCTCCCTTGAGGCGCTGAGGATCGTGGAGGCGATCCGGAAGCTTTCCTCGCTTTTGTCCTGGCCGCAGAAAGCGGAGATCGCTTCCCTTAAGCCTATGAGCTCGCAGCCCGGGATGTCGGACATTCTCAACTGCCCGTTGGCCTGGGCGTAGAGGCGGTATTGACGGCAGGCGTGCACGGCCGCCTCAAGGGAAGGCTGGAGATCAAGCAGGAGCTGCTCGATGTTCGCTTCCTTGTTCTTGTAGACGATCCTGGGAAGGTTGACAGCGATGAGCTGCGAAATGGGCGTCAGGTCGTTTTTCACCCAGAGGATGTTGTGGCCGAGTTTGGCCAGTTCTACCATGATGCCGGCGGCCTTTTCCTTTTCCTCGATCTCGCCTTCGAACTGGAAGATCAGATCTTCTTTGGGTTCCAGGGATCTTATCAGGTTGGCGGCGGTCTCCGCTTCGGAAACGGGGAAGCTGAAGTAGAAGGTTCCTTTGAAAGCGGAGGCGGTCTCCAGCGTTTCAATGACGCGCTCCCTCGGGCAGTTTTTCAAAAATTCCGAATCGAAGACGAGCGTCAGGTTGTTGCAGAGATAATCCTCGAGCTTTTTGAATTCGCTTATGAGCTCCCTGCGGCTAGTTTCCGCTTTGACTTCGAAACGCTCTATGTGGCGGGAGTAGGGATGCCTTAAGCCGCCGATGTCAATGAGGCCCTGGCGGTGCGCCATGGCGACGTCTTCGGAATAGATGTGCGAAAGCGAGTAGGGGAGCGAGATCCTGCTGCCGAGTTTGCTGTTGAGAGTCTCGGGCTCGGAGAGGCGCTTCTGAAGCTCGTCGTAGGGGATCGTGACGGAGGAGCGCTGGCGGAGGGAATTGGCGTAGCCTCTGGACAAAAGCTCGGAATCGACCAGGGCCCTGATCAGCGTCGTGGTGACTATCGAGAGTCCGGAAGAAAGCACGCGCTTTTCGACTTCCTGGGCGATAGCTTCCGCGGCGGAATGCTTGACGTGCGCTTCCTGCTCCAGGGCTCTTACGATGAAGGCGCGGTTCCAGGGGCGGGAGTTCTGCTCGCTGCCGGTCATGACGGAGACCGTGCTGTCGGCGTCCAGAAGCGAGATCTGCTGGGGTTTTATGACCGTGGTCTTGGAGCGCTGCTCGTCCCTGGCGACCCTGTAGTCGAGGTAGATGGCGCTGGCCCTGGCGCTGTAACCCTTTTCCAGCGCTCTCGCGACCGTGACGGCCACGTCGCTGGTCTGGGGAGGCTGCTGGGGGAAAGCCTTGCCCAAGTGCATGGCGATGGCGTAGGCCGCGTCTTCGGCATAGGCCGCGTCGGGATCGTCGGCGGCTATAAGCGCCGCCTGGATGCTGCGTTTCAGCTTGCCGATGTCAAAGCTGACAAGGCGTCCGTCGCGTTTTCTGACATGGGTCGGGAGCATCGCTTATTTGTTGTCCCTCACTTTGTTCAGCGCGTCCTCAAAATCGCCGACCGCCTGGAACTGCAAATAGACGGAGGCGAAGCGGACGTAGGCGACCTGGTCGATGGCTTTCAGTTTTTCCATCACTATGCGCCCGACTTCCGTGGTCGGGATCTCTCTTAGATGCTCCTGCTCGGCCTTGTTGAGAACGGCCTGGACGATGTCGTCGAATTGGCCGACGGAAACGGGTCTCTTGCGGCAGGCATGCCTGAGGCCGCCTAAGATCTTCTCTTTGTCGAAGTCTTCCCTCGATCCGTCCTTTTTGATGACCATTAAAGGCGCCTCGACCACTTCGTAGGTGGTGAAGCGGTGGCCGCAGGCAAGGCATTCCCGGCGGCGCCTTATCGCGGAATCGTTGTGGGCGGTGCGGGAGTCGATGACCTTGCTTTCAACATGATGGCATTTCGGGCAGAGCATAATACAAGATTTGGTAGGTTTATCTTAATGATTATAGCAAATCTCAAAGGGCTTTGCTTTGATGGAGCTTGGCTATGTCTCCCAATTCCTCTTCTTTCTTGATGCTGACGATGAGCTTTTTGACGATGCTGGCCAGTTCCTGGTCGAAGCGGTAGTCGGCTCTCGTGATGTAGTTGACACGGTCGTGGCGGATGAGGTCGCAGACCTGGGAGTCGTCGTCGCCCTGGTAGACGCCGATCGAGTGGCCGCCGTTCAGCTTCACAAGCTTCATGCAGGGGACGTCGGTCAAGCCGTCGCCGATGTAGATCATGTTGCGGTACGGGATGCGGCGTTCGGTCTGCGGCGTGAAGGAATTCAGGGCTTTGGCTTCCGTAATGTCCCTGATGCCCTTGTTGATCCTGAAGATGAACTGCGTTTTGGAGGTGTAGTTCAGGGCGAGCCCCGGCCAGATGGGCACGCCGTTCTCGTCGTAGAGGAACTCGCTGGCGTAGATGCCGGAGAATTCGTCCGCGAGACCGGTGCCGAGGATGATCTGCGTAAGGCCGGAGGAGACGATGTAGTGCTCAATTCTTACGCCTTCGGTCTCGCCGAACTCCCTGATCTTGGAGAACCACTCGGGAATGCCGGGCAGAAGCTCTACGGTCTTGCCCTGCTCCCTCAGGACGTTTTTGGTAAGCAGCACTTTGCCCCTGGCCATCTTAGTCATCATGTACATGTAGGCGAGGATGGGATCCATCTGGTTCTTGGAGGCGAAATCGTTCACTTCCTTCCAGAAGGTGACGGAGTCCATTCCCAAGCTGGGAATGAAGGCGTACTCCTGCATGTCTTTTGTGCAAAGAGTCTTGTCAAAATCGTATATCAGGGCAACGATCGGTCTTTCGCTCATGCTTTCTCCCAAAGTTTCAGCTGGAGCTTTTCAATGCGGTTGCTTGTGATCTTCAGGATCTTGAGCGAGCCGCCTTTTATTTTTATCTCTTCGCCTTCCACGGGCAGGTGCCCCAGCTTGTAGAGGGCGTATCCGCCGATGGAGTCGAAGCTCTCGTCATCCGGCAGGTCAAGGTCGAGCATGTCGTTGAGGTCGTCCACAAGGACGGTGCCGGACATTTCGTAAGTAGTGTCGTCGACTTTGACTATTTCGGGAGCTTCGGCGTTGATGTCTTCCTCGGGCATTTCGCCGACGATCTCGCTGATGATGTCGTTGGCGGTGACGATGCCGGCCATGCCGCCGTATTCGTCCACTACGATGGCGATCTGAGTGTTGGTCTTGCGCATCTCGATCAGAAGCTCGGCCACGCGCTTGGTCTCCGGGATGAAGTAAGGCTTCCTGATGACGGAGGAGAGGCTCGGCATATCCGCTTCCTCGCTCCATTTGTCCATGACGTCCCTGACGTGCAGGATGCCTTTGATGTTGTCTATCGTTCCGGAATAAACGGGAATGCGCATGTGACCGTCCTTGATCGCGACCTTGACGGCGTCCCTTAGGGAGACGGACTCGTCGATGGCGGAGACCACCGGGCGGGGAGTCATTACTTCCCTCGCTATCGTGTCGCCGAAAGCGAAGACGGACTGGAGCATCTCGTGCTCGTTCTCGTCGATCTTCTTTTCCTTCTCGTCTTTCAGAAGCTCCTCGACTTCGCTGGCGGTGGACAAGACTTCATCCTGGCTGATGTCGTAGCCCGCGCCTTTTATGACTTTCCTGGTCAGGAAGAGGCAGAAGCTGTTGACGGGGCGCATGACGTTCGAGATGAATTTCAGGAAGGCGAAGTGCTTTACGGGAAGTTCCTTCTTCATATGCACGCCCACGAACCACGGTACTAAGCAGGCGAAGACAAGGACGAAGGAGAGGAGAAACAGGGTCATTCCGAGCTCCTGCCACCAGGATCTTATGACGAAGGTGTCGAAGATCCAGTTGATGACGCTCGTCATGTAGATAAGAGCGACGGCCTGGAGGAGGTAAAGCGAGATCCTGATCTTGTCGGCGTATTTCAGCCAGGCGTTGATGAAGTCGGTGTCGACGTTTTCATCCTCTATGAGATCTTTGACCGTCAGGTGGTTGGCCGCGGTGTTGGCGGTGGTCGCGTAAACGCAGGCCACGAACATGATGACAAACATTCCGAACAGGATGTACGCTTCCGGGGAGGTGAAGATCTCCTCAATAGGTCTTTGAGCCTCCTTAAGAGTGCGCGATATGAAGCCGAAATTGTTTGTTGACAAGGACTCGGCGAATTTGGCGAGGCCGGCGGAACGCAGATGGTCCAGGAAGTATTGCAGGGAAGGATCCATTATTTTGTGGTGTAGAAATTAGAATGCCAGGCGCGTACGTATTTTTCCTGCTTGGCAAACATAGATCGGCGGCTCTTGGCGTCCAGGTCGTCGTAGCCCAGACAGTGCAAGGTGCCGTGAATAGCGTAGCGGACGATCTCCTCGGGGAAGAGAACGTCGTTTTGAAGGGCGTAAGCGAGCGCGTGGTCGACGGAGAGCACGACGTCGCCGCAGGCGGGCTCGAGAACGTTGGCCTCTTTGAGGTCTTCCGGCGGAAAGCTGATGCAGTCGGTCGGAGTGTCGATACCCATGAAATCTCTGTGATAACGCCTGATCACGGGGTCCCTGACCAGCATGATGTTCATGCCCATCGTCCTTGGGGCCAACTCATCTTCCAGAACGTAGGAGATGATCTCCTTGATCTTGAGATCGGCGATCTTGACGAGACGCTGTTTGTTGTAAACGTTGACGAGGTATTTCATGAGCGTTCGAGGAAAAAGCGCGTGTGGGTGAAGACGATAAGCGCGGCGAGTATTATGGCCGTCCCAAGATAGATCCTATCAAGCGGGTACTGCCAGTAGACGAAAAAGGGGAGAGTAAGGGCCCCAGCGATGGAAGCGTACTTCATCCTGCGGACTATTAGCAGAGTAAGCGCGATGACCGCGAAAGAGAGCAGGGCTGCGTTCGGAGTGAGGATAAGGAATCCGCCCATTATGAGCGCCAACCCCAGGCCTCCCCAGCCGCAGACGTAAACGGAAAAGTAATGGCCAAGGACCGCGAAGATAAGGGCGCAGGCGCCGATCTGGGCGCTGTTGCCCAAGGGATAGACAAAGCTTGGAAGCCCGAAGCGCGACATGAGCTGCGGCAGTTTCGGCAGAAGCGCCGTGACAAGGATGCCGAGCGTAAAGTCCGCTGCTATGGAGACGAACTTCCCGTTGAGGCGGAGAACATTGAAGCGGCGGAGAAAGAAGCCCAGCGGCAGGGAACCCGCGAGATAAGCTAAAACGGCGATGAGCATATCAGTCGTGGTACTGGGATTCCCTGGCTTTCCATTCGAGCCTTATGAGAGCGCCTTCCATTTTCAGAGAAGCGCGCAGCGCCTTCACAAGGTATGTTTCATACGAGCCCATGACCAGGCTTGGGTCGTTCACGAAAAGCAGGAAAGTGGGCGGCTCTTTGTCCGTCTGGGTGGCGTAGAAGAATTTCAAGCGTTTGCCCTTCAGCGCGGCCGGGCTCTTCTTTTCCATGGCTTCCCTGATGGCGCGGTTCAGAAGGCCGGTAGAGATCTTCTTGGAGACGGAAGCGTAGAGCTTCAGCACCTCCTTCATGAGAGCGGGGATGTTTTTGTTTTCCTTGGCGGAAATGAGAATGACGGGCGCGTGGGCAAGGAAGGGGAGTTCCTGCCTGATCCAGCCGATGTAGGCTGCGCGGTCGGCTTTTCCCTGCATAAGGTCCCACTTGTTCACGCAGATGACGCAGGGGCGGCCGGCCTCGGCCACAATGGCCGCGATCTTTTTGTCGGTGACGGAAATGCCGGCGGTCGCGTCCACGAGAAGCACGCAGACGTTGGAGCGCTTGATGGCGGCTTCGCTGCGGGAGACGGAGAAGACTTCGAGCTTGCTGTCGATGGAGCGCTTGCGCCTGATGCCGGCCGTGTCGACGAGCCTAATAGTCTTGCCTTCATAGTTTATCAGCGTGTCGACGTTGTCCCTGGTCGTGCCTGGGATGTCGCTGACTATGGAGCGTTCGAAGCCCGCAAGCGCGTTGGTAAGGGAGGATTTCCCAGCGTTCGGTTTGCCGACGAAGGCGACGGCGCAGTAGGCCTCGTCCTTGTTTTCTTTTTCCTCTTCCTCGTCCTCGAAGAGCGAGGCTTCGTGAAGAAGGCGGTCCAAGAGCTCGTCGGTCCCGATGGCGTGCATGGCGGAGATCGTCATGGTGGGGGAGAATTCGTAGGCGCAGAAGTCGGCCCAGGAATCCTTGAATTTTTCATTGTCGGCCTTGTTGACCACGAGCCAGACTGGTTTGCCGAGCGTGCGCAGTTTAGAAGCGACCACGTCGTCCATCGGAGTCCTGCCGTCCTGGGCGCTGACCAAAAAGAGAATGAGGTCCGCCTCCGCGACGGCGATGTCGGTTTGTTTCGTGATGTGCTTTTCCAGGGCGTCCGGATCGGTGACAAGTCCGCCCGTGTCGATAAGGCGGAACGATACGCCGTCGTGGGTCACAGTGGCGTAGAGTCGGTCCCGGGTAACGCCGCTCGTCTCCTCAACGATCGCGAGCCTTTTTCCGGAAAGGCGGTTGAAGAGGATGGATTTCCCGACGTTGGGGCGTCCGACGAGCGCGACTGTCAGCATAGATCAGGCTTCGATGTTAGTTAAGCTCTCGATGGCGTAGTCCACTCTCTTCAGGACTTTCTCTTTGCCAAGCGCGAAGAGCGTCTCGAACATTCCGGGACTGCAGGAGCGGCCGGTCACGGCGACTCTCAAGGGCTGCAGGACTTTCTTGGGGGAAAGCTCAGATTTCGCCATGAAAGCGTGGATGGCCTGGTCAAGGGATTCGACGGTGAAGTCGCTGCTTTCCAATACGGGGCGCAAAGCGGACAAGTTTTCCTTGACGCCTTCCTTTTTCAGGATCTTCCTGACGTCCGCTTCGTTGTAATCGATCTCGTCCTTCAAAAAGTAGGAGATCATGTCGACAACGTCCGTTAAAAGGACAAGGCGGGGCTGAAGGAGGCTCATAATGTAGTGCAGGGAGCTTTTGTCCTGATCTTCCTTGACGAGTCCGGCGCCGACGAGATAGGGCCAGCAGCGCTCGGTGAGATCCTCCACGGTGAGTTTCCTGATGTATTCGCCGTTCATCCAGTTCAGCTTCTCGACATGGAACTGGGCGCCGGCCTTGTTGATGTGCTCTAAGCTGAAGGCTTTTATCATCTCGTCCACGGTGACGATCTCCTGGTCCTCGGAATAAGCCCAGCCCAAGAGCGCCAGGAAATTCACGAGGGCTTCTGGCAGGTAGCCTTTTTCCTTGTACTGGAAGACCGAGACGTCGCCGTCCCTTTTGGAGAGCTTGCCGCCGCCGCCCGGCTTCAAGATTACAGGAAGGTGCGCGAAGGTGGGGGGAGTCCAGCCGAAGGAGTTGTAAAGGCAGATGTGTTTCGGCGTGGAAGAGATCCACTCGTCGCCGCGCATGACGTGCGTGATGCCCATTAAGTGGTCGTCCACGATGTTGGCGAGGTGGTAGGTCGGGTATCCGTCGGCCTTCAGGATAATGAAGTCGGTCTGCTGGTCGTTCTGGTAGGTCACTTCGCCGCGGATGGCGTCGGTAAAGGAAGTCGTTCCTTCCTTAGGCATTTTGAAGCGCACGGTCGGGACGCGGCCTTCCGCTTCGTATTTCGCGATCTGTTCCGGTGTGAGCCTTGAGCAGCGGCCGTCGTAGCCCTGGACGGAAAGGCCTTTCTCTTTGGCTTCCTCTCTTTGGGCCGCGAGCTCTTCCTCGCTGCAGTAGCACTTGTAGGCGTGCCCTTTTGCCAAAAGCTCGTCGACGTATTTCTTGTAGATGTCAAGCCGCTCTGACTGGAAGTAGGGGCCGCAGTCGCCGCCTTTCATGACGCCTTCGTCCCACGTCAGGCCGAGCCACTGCAGGCTCTTCGTGATGTCTTCAAGAGCCTCCGCCTGGAAGCGGGCCCTGTCGGTGTCTTCGATCCTTAAGAGAAAATCGCCGCCCGTTCTGCGGGCGAACAGATAATTGAAAAGCGCCGTGCGGGCGCCTCCAAGATGTAACATGCCAGTGGGACTGGGCGCGAAACGCACTCGGGATTTCATTTTAGATAAGGCCTTCCGTTTCGGGGAAACCGAACATGATGTTAAAATTCTGCAGCGCGGCGCCGGAAGCGCCTTTCACCAAGTTGTCGAGAGCGCTGGTGATTATGACTCTCTTTTCGCCTGCGGTGAATGACATGTCGCAGAAATTGCTGTTGACGATGTGGCGAATCTCGACGGAAGTTCCGGGTTTCCTGAGGCGCATGAAGAACTCGTTTCCGTAGGCTTTTTCCCAGGAAGCCTGAACGTCGGAGGGGGAACGTCCGTCTTTTAGTTTCACGTAGATGGTGGAGAGGATGCCTCTTATGATGGGAAGGAGGTGAGGCGTAAAGGTCACGTTCACGTTCTGCCCGGCGAACTTCGTGAGCTCCTGGTCTATTTCGGGAGTGTGCCGGTGGCTGAACATGCCGTAAGCTTTGAAAGATTCGGCCGATTCGCAGTAGTGGACCTGGGGCGTGAGCTTTTTGCCGGCGCCGCTGATGCCGCTCTTGGAATCGATTATTATGTCGTCGGTCTCTATGACGCCGTCCTTGAGAAGGGGAATGAGCGGAATAAGGGCGCTCGTCACGTAGCAGCCGGGGACGGCCACCACGGGAGCGTTCTTGATCTCGTCCCTGTACCATTCGCAGAGACCGTAGACCGCTTTCTTCAAATTTTCCTTGTCACAGTGCGCGACCTTGTACCATTTCTCATATACTTCGGTGTCGCGCAGCCTGTAATCGGCGGAGAAATCGATGACTCTGACGCCGCGGGCCAAAAATTCCTTGGCAATGGGCGCCGAGGCTCCGTGGGGCAGAGCCAGAAAAACCGCGTCCAGATCCTGGGAATAGAGAGTTTCCACTCCCAGGACCGGCAGTTCGCATAAAGTTTTGAATTCCGGGAAAAGGTCCGGCATCGAGCAGTCTTCGGAGCTCGGCCCGTGGGCCAATCCGACGACTTCGACACCGCTGTGGCGCAAGAGCCTCAGCAACAATTCCCGGCCGGTATAGCCGGAGGCGCCGCAGATAGCGGCTCTAATCTTCTTCATCTGAACCGAAGCGGTGGGTTTATATTACTTCTTGACCTGCTTTTTCAAAATGACGCTGGCTTTGAAGACGGCGACTTTAGAGGCAGGGATCTGAATGGCTTTCTGAGGAGAGTTGGGGTTGCGGCCGACTCTGGGACGTCTCTCTTTGACAGAGAAGACGCCGAAACGGCGCAGCTCAAGGCGGTTGCCTTCTTCCAGATATTCGCAGATGGAGTCAAAGGTCTGCTGGATGACGGCTCTGACGACATCTTTGGGCTGGTTGGTCTTCTCTGACACTTTCGTGATCAGATTTTCTTTGGTGATGGTGTTTTTCATTTTGATCTCCTTGTATCGGGTAAAACGATGTATAGTATAACGGTTAACACGAATGAATTTTCATTCATTTAATAAGTGATTCTACCTAAAAAGCCTCGCAATGTCAACGATTACGGCCTCTTAGGGCGCCGAAAGGGATTGCCGCGGGCCTTTTATGCTAAAATAATTCCATGCGTAATTATTTTCTCTTAGCTTTGCTTTTTTCCGCGCTTGCCCTTATGGCGAAAACGGATATCCCTCCCGAACTTTCGGAAAACGTTTACTCCAACGTCCGCCAGTGTTTGGAATACGCGCAGGTCAACGAGGAGTCGAAGATCTACGTCGAGGCGGTGAGAGGATATACCGGAGCGCTTTCAAGCCTTACGCCCCTGGCGGCCTCGCTTGCCAAGCAGAAGGAAAAGACGACTGCCGACCGGGAAAAGCTGTCTAAGCTGAACAAGCTTCTGAGCTCCTGGCGCCACAAACTGGAGGAACTGGAGACTCCGGCCCAGCTCGAGGCCTACGAGACCTTGAGGAGCGACTACAACTACCGCCTGCTTTATCTGAAAGAGGCTCTGAAGACTTCCTCGCCGATCATCATCCAGACGAATTTCTACAATTGCTTCTCGGCTTACGGAAGAGTCCTGCGCCAGGGAGAGGTCGTGAAGCTCGAGCACAACGAGCCCGAAGCGATAGACCCGTATTACGGCCAAACGTCGAAGCGCTTGTCCGCCCTTATGAGCGAATTGGGCGAGGCCCACGGGTATCCCGAATCGGCCTGCCGCGCTCTCTCCTTCCTCGCTTCCGACACCAACCTCCAGCTCCAGGTGCAGTACATCACGAGCTGCCTGAAGGGGGCCGAGGGCGTTGACGCGGCTACCCTTGACGTCTGCTATTCCTCGCTTCTGACGGAACTGCCGCTTTGCTACACCTACTGGCAGGCCTGGGGAGACCTGAGGCTGAGGAGAGGGGACACCAACGGCGCCCTGAGAGTTTGGAAAAAAGCGTTGACTCGCTTCCCCAAGGATTTCGATCTCCGCTATCTTTTGTCCTACTATTCGCCCGAAACGGAGGAAGGTTCGAAGGAGGCCCTGGAATACCTGAAGGACTGCCTTGAGATGACGAGCGGCAGCGCCGCCAGCCGGATCTGCATGATGATGGCCAAGCGCTACGTTACGCTCGGCAACTTCGGAGAAGCCTACGCCTCGAGCCAGGACGCCGCGAAGCTGGCCCGCCTCAGCAAGAGCCCGACCTCCGACAACGATTACCGCGAAGCGAGGCTTTTCGCTGCCAAATTGGCTTTGCGCTGCGATCTTCTCGACGCCGCGCTCGAGAATTTGGATAAGCTGACCATAAACGACATCTACGACGCCGAGGTCGCGGAGAACCTCGCCCAGGTCAGGTACGCCATGTTCATGAAGAATCCGCTCGACAAGGAGCTTCTGCAGGACGCCCTCAAGGCTTTCGACAAACTTGCCTCCTTCCGCCCCGGCCAAAAGGGCATAGCGGCCGCCAAGGCGGTCATGTATTATTCAGCGGGCAACATGAAGGAAGCGAAAACCCAGGCCATAAAGGAGCTCTCCACTTCGCCCAACGACGCCTCGTCGCTGACGGTTCTGGGCTACGTCCTCCTCAATGAGGGCAACAAGTCCGAAGCGAAGGCCAGTTTCGAAGCGGCCTTAAGGTCCGATCCGACGCATCTGAAAGCCCAGGAGGGATTGCGGCTCTCCCAGTAGGGGTCATTTTTGCTATCATTTAGTCATTAACCATCAAAACAATACAACCATGAAAGCTAAGATCTACGTAACGCTTAAGCAGAGCGTTCTCGACCCGCAGGGAAAAACGGTGCAGAGAGCGTTGGAACAGATGAATTACAAGAACGTCGACTCCGTGCGCATCGGGCGCTTCCTTGAAGTGGAACTGAACTGTGACGACGAGGCCAAGGCCGCCGCCCAGATAGAAGAGATGAGCAAGAAGCTCTTTGTGAATCCGAATATTGAGCAGTTCCGCTACGAACTGGAGAAATAAGCTTTATGAAAATCGGAATTGTAGTTTTCCCGGGCTCCAACTGCGACTATGACTGCCTGACTTCCTTCTCCCGCCTTGCCAAAGAGAACGGTCTTTCCGCCGAAGTCGGCTACGTCTGGCACAAGGAGAGCAACCCCGGAACTTTCGACGCCTACGTCCTGCCAGGCGGCTTCTCCTACGGCGACTATCTGCGCTGCGGCGCCATCGCCCGTTTCTCTCCCATCATGGAGGAAGTATCGGCCCACGCCAAGAAAGGCCGCCCCGTCATCGGCATCTGCAACGGCTTCCAGATCCTCTGCGAGTCGGGACTCTTGCCCGGCGCCCTGTACATGAACCGCGACCTGAACTTCATCTGCGAGCACGTCTTCCTCAGGACCGAGCGCAACGACACGATCTTCACCAGCCTCTGCAAGAGCAAGGAAGTCCTCAATATCCCCATCGCCCACGGCGAAGGCAACTATTACGCCGACGACGAGACGCTGAAAAAGCTCGAGGACGAGGAGCTGGTGGCTTTCCGCTACTGCACGGGCGACGGGCTCGTGACGCCGGAAGTGAACCCCAACGGCTCCCGCAACAACATCGCCGGCATTTTCAACAAAGAGCGCACGATCCTCGGCATGATGCCGCATCCGGAACGCGCCGCCGAACCTGGGCTCGGAAGCTCCGACGGCCAGAAGATCATCGTCAGTCTCTTAAAGAACATCGCGAAGTAAAAGGAAAAATATATGGTTGAATCTTTACCGAAAGATCCTTCGATCACTCCGGAACTGATAGCCGACCACGGCCTGACTCCGGACGAATACGAACGCTTGAAAGGCATCTTGAAAAGGGAGCCGACTTACACGGAGCTCGGCATTTTCTCCGTGATGTGGTCCGAGCACTGCTCCTACAAGAACAGCAGAAAGCAGCTTAAGAATTTCCCGACCGAAGGGCCGCAAGTGCTGATAAAAGCCGGCGAAGAGAACGCCGGCGTGATCGACGTCGGCGACGGCTGGGCCGTGGCCTTCAAGGTCGAATCACACAACCACCCCTCCGCGGTGGAGCCCTTCCAGGGCGCCGCGACGGGCGTCGGCGGCATTTTAAGAGACATCTTCACGATGGGCGCCCGCCCCGTCATCAACATGAACTCTCTGCGTTTCGGCCGCCCGAATTCCGGGCAGGTCCAGCAGCTTGTTGACGGCGTGGTCGGCGGCATCGCCCATTACGGCAACTGCATGGGCATCCCGACGATCGGCGGCGACGTCTATTACGACGAGACCTACGAGACCAACTGCCTTGTGAACGCCTTCAGCCTGGGCATCATGAAGATCAACGAGATCCAGCGCGGCGAGGCCACGGGCGTCGGCAACCCGGTCTTCTACGTCGGCGCCGCCACCGGCAAAGACGGCATCCACGGCGCGACTTTCGCCTCCACCGAACTGACGGAAGAATCGGAAGCCAAGCGCTCCTCCGTCCAGGTCGGCGACCCGTTCATGGAAAAACTTTTGCTGGAAGCCTGCCTTGAGCTCTTCCAGACCGACCACATCGTCGGCATCCAGGACATGGGCGCCGCCGGGCTTACCTGCTCCACCTGCGAGACCGCCAGCCGAGGCGGCAGCGGCGTCGAAATAGACGTCGCGCTCGTCCCGCAGCGCGAAGCGAACATGACCCCGTACGAGATCCTGCTTTCCGAAAGCCAGGAGCGCATGCTCGTCATCGTCAAAAAGGGCAGGGAAGAGGCTGTGCACAAGATCTTCGAGAAATGGGACCTGCACGCCGTCGAGATCGGACACGTGACCGACGACGGCTTGATGCGCGTCAAATACAACGGCAAAGTGGTGGCCGAGATCCCGGCCCGCGAGATCGCGGACGACGCTCCTCTTTACGATCCTCCCGCCAGCAAGCCCAAATATCTGAAGGCCGTTTCCGCCTGGCAGCTCAGTGAACTGCCGCAGCCCGGCAGCGACATGACCGGCATTCTTACGAAGCTTCTTTCCGAACCGACCATCGGCAGCAAGAAGGACATCTACCGCCGCTACGACCACATGGTCAGGACCGGCACGGTCGTCCTTCCCGGCTCCGACGCCGCGGTCTTCTGGATGAGGGAAGCGGACAAATATCTTTCCCTGGCCGCGGACTGCAACGGCCGCTACTGCTACCTCGACCCCGTTATGGGAAGCAGGATCGCCGTGGCGGAAAGCGCCAGGAACATCGTCTGCTCCGGCGGACGCCCGCTGGCTTTGACGGACTGCCTGAATTTCGGCAATCCCACGAAGCCTGAGATCTTCTGGCAGTTCAAGGCCTGCGTGCAAGGGTTAAAAGAGGGCTGCGTAGCCTTCAACACTCCCGTGACCGGCGGCAACGTCAGCTTCTACAACGAGAATCCCGAAGGCGCCATCGACCCGACGCCTTTGGTCGTTATGGTCGGACAGATCGACAAAAAGGAACACATCACGACCCAGTGGTTCAAGAAGGAAGGCGACGCGGTCTGCCTCCTGGACGGATTGCAGGACGACAATCTTGCCGGCGTCGGCGGCAGCGAATACTTAAGAAGGATCCACGACCTGAAGACGGGCAATCCTCCCTGCATGGACCTCAAGAAAGAGAAGGCTCTGCAGGACGCGCTTCTGAAAGCTATCACCTCCGGCCTCATCAGGTCCGCCCACGACGTTTCGGAAGGCGGCCTGGCCGTCTGCGCCGCGGAGTGCTGCTTCACCGCTCCCATGGAAGTGGAGAGCGAGGCGGTCATGCTGGGCGCCAAGCTCGACTTCACGCCTGTCGCCAGCCGCACCCCGAGGCCCGACGCGCTTCTCTTCGGCGAACAGCAGTCGAGAGTGATCGTCTCCCTGGCCCCGGAAAACGTCACGGCCCTTGAGGAGATCGCCAAAGAGTTCGGCGTGAAATGCGACCTTCTCGGCACGGTGACCGGCGACGAGCTCGAGATAACCATGAACCAGGGCACCCTCATCAAATCAAAAGTCGACGAACTTAAGAAAGCTTGGCGCGACGCTTACAAGAACGCCACGGGCCTTTCAGAGTGAAGATAGGCTTCTTGACTTGAAAAGGGACGTCTAGTATAATCTATACGATAATCCAAAACTGAAAACAAAAATAATAAATATCCATAACCATCGGAGCAAGAAATGAAAGTAGTAGCAACTTTAGTGGCGATCATCGCGATCCTGGCCGCGGCCTTTTTCGGCTATAAGTGGTTCCAGACTCAGGACGAACTGAAGAACACCCAGGCTAAGCTGACCAAGTGCCAGCAGGAAGTTACCGAAGCCAAGGCTGCCAAGGAAGCCGCCGAACAGCAGACCGCTGACATTCAGGCCAAACTGACGGCTTTAGAGACCGCCAAGAAAGAAGTTGAGACCCAGCTTGACGCTTTGAAGGCCAAGTACGAAGAACTGACCGCCAACCTCGGTTCCGAAGAAGGCGGCGAAGACGCCCTCAACGCCCTGCAGACGACCATCAGCGACCTGAAAGCCCAGGTCGAACAGAAGGAGAACGAGCTGAAGGAAGCCCAGAACGCCGCTGAATCTCTGAAGGCCACGATCGAAGCCAACGAGAAAACGATCGACGGCTTGAAGAAAGACGTGACGGCCGCCAAGGAAGCTCAGGAAGCCGCTGAAAAGCAGGCCAACAGCTTCAAGATGAACCTGCTTGAGCACGGCCTCTCCCTCGAGGAAGATCCGGTCTTCGCCGGTGAGATCCTGGAAGTCAACCCCGCCGGTCCCGACTATCCCGCCTCCTACATTCTCTCCGTCGGCAAAGCCGCCGGACTGCCCGTCGGTCAGGAACTGAAAGTGACCCGCGGCACCACCTACATCGGCACCCTGAAAGTCGTCCGCATCTATGACGACCAGGAGAACCTCTGCGGCGCCGAAAGCAAAGATCTCGTCGTTGGCCAGATCCCCCAGAAGGGCGACAAGGTCAACAACGAAGTCGGCATCAAGAACGAGTAATGCCAAGATTCCTCCTCGTCCTCTTGTTAGCGGCCACAGCCTTTGCCATCGCAGGATGCGAAGCGCTTGATCCCCGCAACGCGGAAGACGACAGCGCGATCCCCTGGAACCAGCCCAGGCGCGAGGAGAAGGAGCTGGACCTCAATCCCACCTTCAACTGGTGAAAAAAGGAGCGGCGAAAAGCCGCTCCTTTTTTATATATCGGATTTTTTGCTAAAATATCATATATGCGTAATGAGACAAAAGAAAAACTGGAAAATTTCGTTTCCGACAGGACGCGGGAGTTCTGCGCTTTTTCGCTTTTCGTCATAGCGATATTGCTGACCGTTTCCTTGGGAACGTACCATGGGCTCGAGACCAACGCGGAAAGCAACGCCGTGGGACTCATCGGAGCCTGGGTCTCGTTTTTCTTTTACCAGGCTTTCGGCTACGGCTTCTATTTTCTGATCCTTTCCTGCGTGGCGCTGGCGATCGTCGTCTTCCGTTCCAAGGAATGGCTGCCGCTTAAGATAATAGTTTTAAGGGCGGTGATGTTCGTCGTAAGCCTTGTCTCCGCGAGCGTGCTTCTGTATATGATCCGCCCGGAAAGCGTGAAACGCCTCGACATTCCGTCTGGCGGCGGCCTTATCGGCAAAGCCATCGGCGGTTTCACGACGACTTTCTTCGGGGAAGCCGGGACGTCCATCATTTTCACGGCGATCCTAATAGGCGCCCTGACGCTGCTCTTCGACAAGAACCTCGCCTCCATCCTGAAATTCCTGTGGTTCTGCGTCTGCAAGATCTGTTCCTGGATAGTCGCGCTCTTCCGCGCGATCACCGCCAAGAAACTTCAGGAGGAGCTGGACGAAGAGGAAGAGGAGGAGCCGCCCAAAAGAACGAAGCCTGAGGATGTGGAAGTTTCCATTCCGCAGCCGAAGATCACGCCGAAGCCTATTCCTAAAAAGCCCACACCTCCGCCCGAGCCCGAGGAGAAGCCCGTGCCGATGATCAGGACGGAAGACGAGAGCGACCTGCCGCCCTACGAGCTGCCTGACGTCGAGCTCTTGGACATGCCGGACTCTACCGACCTGCGCGAACTGGAAGGCGAGGCCAAAGCGAAGGCGAAGATACTGGCCGATGTTTTCGAACAGTACGGCGTGCAGGCCGATATCGGAAAAGTTATCTGCGGCCCCACCATCACCTGCTATGAAGTGCATCCCTGCCCGGGCGTGAAGGTGAACCGCATCACGGCCTTGGAAAACGAGATCGCCATGTCGATGAAAGCCACGTCGATTCGTATCGTCGCTCCCATTCCCGGACGCGACGCGGTCGGCGTGGAGATACCGAACGGCACGAGGCGCAACGTTTTCTTCTCGCAGCTCTGCACCACCCCTGAGTACAAGGAAAAGAGCAAGAAGATGAAGCTCATGATGGCTCTGGGACAGATGCTGGACGGCGAGACTTTTCTGGAAGACCTGGCCAAGACGCCGCACCTTCTGGTGGCTGGCGCGACAGGTTCGGGCAAATCCGTTTGCATTAACACGATCCTCATGAGCCTTCTGTTCCGCTTCCGCCCGGATGAGCTGAAGCTGATACTGGTCGACCCCAAGACGGTGGAGATGACGCTTTACCACGACATTCCCCATCTGCTGGTGCCGATCCTGACGGACTTGGAAAAAGTCCCGGACGCGCTCGACTGGCTGATCGTGGAAATGGAGCGCCGCTACAAGTTCTTCGCCAGGGCCGGCGTCAGGGAGATCGGCTCTTTCAACCAGCAGCGCGCCATTGATCCCAAGCCTTTGAAGATCCAGCACGGCAATCAGGAATACGACGTTCCTAATTTCCTGCCTTACATCGTGCTGGTGGTCGACGAACTGGCCGACCTTATGCTGACGCAGGGCGACAACATCGAAAAGAAGATCCAGCGCCTGGCGCAGCTGGCCAGAGCCGCCGGCATCCATATGGTGCTTGCGACGCAGCGTCCTTCGACCAACGTCATCACAGGCACCATCAAGGCCAACATTCCCGCCCGCATCGCCTTCAAGACCACCTCCGGCATCGACTCCCGCGTGATATTGGACGAAATGGGCAGCGAGAAACTTCTCGGCATGGGCGACATGCTGGTGAGATCCCAGACCTACAACAGAACGCTGCGCATTCAGGGCGCTTATGTTTCCGAAGACGAAGTGAAGCGCGTGACCGACTTCGTCAGGGAGCAGAGGGAACCATCTTACGTCGACTTCATGGAAGGCAAAGAGGACGACTTCATGGACGGCGAGATCGATTACGATCCCAAGCTCGACGAAGCGATCCAGTATGTCCTCTCTTCGGGCAACGCCAGCGCTTCCTACCTGCAGCGCGTTCTGTCGGTAGGCTACGCGAGGGCCGCCCGCATGATCGACACGATGGAGAAGCTGAAAGTCGTCGGCCCCAGGAACGGATCCAAGCCGAGGGACATCCTTGTCGAGAGCTGGCCGCCTGAGGACGGGATAGGCTACGACGAGGGAGAGCAGACGGAAATGTTTGATGAAAACAACGAAGAAGAGATAGTGGAAGAAGATGAGTGATCACAACGCCAATGAAGAAATGCAGACCGTGATGCCTCCCGGAATAGGGGAGCAGCTCAAGGCCGCCAGAGAGGAGAGGAAGCTGACGCTTCTTGAGATCTCCGACAACATACACATCAAAGTTTCCTATCTGGAAGCCTTGGAAAGGGACGACTACGAGCACATGCCGGTCGCCATCTACACCAAGAACTACATCAAGAAATACGGCAACTACCTCGGATTGGACGGCGAGCAGCTCGCCGAGCGCTTCCAGTCCGTCTCTAAGCAGTATTCCACCTTCCCATCCAGCTCTGTGCCGACGTCCGAAAAGATCATGCGGAAGAACAAGGAGAGGGCGCAGAAAGCCGAGGAAGGCGAGATCATGCCGCGGCACTGGTTCGTTTTCGCGCTGGTCATCCTGGGCGTCATAGTGGCGCTCGTCAAGATCACCGGCCACGCGCGCCAGGAGAAGAAAGCGAGGGAGGCTGCCATCAAAGAGCAGAAGACCGTGGACTCCAAGGGCGACGCCGTCAGCAGGGAGCTCCAGATCGTCCGCAGCGTTAAGCAGGAACTGAATTTCTCCGAGAAACTTCCCGAGGTCGACTGATATGAAGATCTATGTGGTGAGCCTCGGCTGCGCGAAAAACCAGGTCGATACCGAGAGAATGCTCGGCTCGCTTCTCCAGGAAGGCAGCGAGATCTGCGCCACGCCGGAAGAAGCCGACCTCATGCTTGTCAACACCTGCGCATTCATTCAGGAAGCCAGGGACGAGGCCTCGGCCGTCATCATCGAATTGGTAAGCCATAAGCGCTCGGATCAAAAGCTCATCGTCACGGGCTGCTTCGTCAACTACTACGGCGCCCAGATATTGAAGGGCAGGCAGATGGAAGTCGACGCCTGGCTTCCTGTCGCCAGCGAAGCCGCCGTTTCCGAAGTCGTGGGAAAACTTTTCAAAACGAAGAAGGCCGTCGACATTCCTTACGGCCCGAGGATCAGGATCACCCCGCCGCATTACGGCTTCCTGAGGATCGCCGACGGCTGCGACCACAAGTGCGCTTTCTGCTCGATCCCGAGACTGAGAGGGCCTATGGCGGAAGAGCCATTGGAAGCGCTCGTCGAGGAAGCTGAGGAAATGGCCGCGGAGGGCGTCGTCGAATTGAACGTCATCGCCCAGGACACTTCCGCCTACAAGAAGCTTCCGCAACTTCTGGAAAAACTCTGCGGGATCGACGATCTCTACTGGATCAGGCTGCAGTATCTTTATCCCGCCACCATGAGCGACGAACTCATCGACGTCATAGCAGGGGAGGAGAAGATCTGCAAATACATCGACCTGCCTCTGCAGCATGTCAACGAGGATGTGCTTAAGGCCATGCGCCGCCCGACGCACGCCTTTACGGAAAAACTGCTCGACAAGATCCTGAACAAGATCCCGGACGCGACGCTGAGGACGACTTTCATAACGGGCTTCCCGGGCGAAACGAAAGAGGCTTTCGAGGAACTGGAAGCTTTCGTGAAGAAAGGCCTCTTCCATCATCTGGGCGTTTTCGCCTACTCTCAGGAAGAGCTTACCCCGGCCTTCCCATTGGGCGATGACATTCCGCAGGAAGTGAAGGAGGGGAGAGCGGACATTCTGATGCGCGCCCAGAAAGAGATCTCTCTGAAGAAGAACAGGAGCTATATCGGCAAGACTATTCCCGTGATCATAGACAGAAAGGAAAAGGACCGCGGCTTCGGCAGAAGGATGGCGGACGCCCCGGACGTTGACAACGAAGTCACGGTAAGAAACGCCAAGAAGATCCCTGTCGGCTCCATTATTCCCGTCAAGATCACCGGCGCGGCGAGCTACGACGTCACCGGGACGGCGGTCCTGGAGGGGCTGGTATGAATCTTCCCAACAAGCTTACCCTGGCAAGGCTCGCCATGCCTATCGCCATCATGCCCTGCCTGCTCATAATCTTCCCTTATTCCAAGTCCATCGCGCTCGGCCTTTTCGCCCTGGCTTCCGTCACTGACTGGCTGGACGGCCACATCGCCAGGAAATACGGGCTTGTGACTGATTTCGGCAAACTGATGGATCCTCTGGCGGACAAGATCCTGGTCTGCTCCGTCCTCATCTGTTTCGCGGCTCTCTATTACATCAACCATGTGGTGGCGCCCTGGATGGTCGTTGCCATCGTTGGCAGGGACCTCGTCGTCACGGGGCTGAGGATGGCGGGATTGAGCAGGGGAGCGGTCCTGGGCGCCCACGCCATCGGCAAGCACAAAACGGCCTGGCAGATGATCGCGATAGTCACGACGCTCATCTATTACATCCTGTATTACGACTTTAAGCTGACCGGCCCCTTCATGGATTATTTCAGGCTCGGCGCGCATCTCCTTTTCTGGTTCGTTTCCATTTTGACGATAATTTCCGGCATATATTACCTCATAAAATACAAACACTTCTACCTGGAGAATGTCTGAGCAAAAGAAGACTTTGGCGGTCTTTGTCTCTACGATGGGCTTCACCGGTTTTTTCCCCATCATGCCTGGCACTGTCGGCACTATTTGGGGCCTTCTTCTCTGGTACGCCACGACTCTGACTAAGCATCCATTAGTCCTTCAGGCTCTCCTAGCCGCGGTCTTTTTCCTGCTCGGCCTGATCTTTTGCGGAAAGGCCGAAAAAGACCTTTGTAAGCACGACCCCGGCTCAGTTATCGTCGACGAGACGGCAGCGGCCTTTCTGACCTTCCTGGGCGTTCATTTCAGCCTTTGGACGGCTATCATAGGTTTGTTCCTCAACCGCTTCTTCGACATATTGAAGCCCTGGCCCATCAATAAGCTTCAAAAACTGCCCGGAGCGTGGGGCATTATGCTCGACGACACGGCCGCCGGGATAATCTCGAGATTGATACTTGGAGCGATAATTTACTTCTGTCCCCAGATTTGACCGAAAGGGCGCATTTTGCTAGACTAAAACCGTAGAAATATTATAACCAACAACTTTTTAAGGAAAATATGGGTTACGAATTCATTCCCGTGAACGCCCTTGACTGGGGGATCATCATAGGCTTCCTGGTCTTCACGCTTGTCGTGGGCATCATCGTTTCCAAAAAAGCCGGCGAATCAAGCGAGGACTTCTTCCTTTCCGGCCGTTCCATGCCCTGGTGGCTTCTGGGCTTTTCCATGGTCGCCACGACCTTCTCTACCGACACTCCGAACCTCGTGACCGACATGGTCAGGCAGGGCGGCGTGGCCCAGAACTGGAGCTGGTGGGCCTTCCTGATGACAGGCATGCTCACGACTTTCATCTACTCCAAGCTCTGGCGCCGTTCCGGCGTGGTAACCGATCTGGGTTTCTATGAACTCCGCTACAGCGGCAAAAGCGCGGCCTTCCTGAGAGGCTTCCGCGCCGTCTACTTGGGCTTCCTCTTCAACATCATCGTCATGGCCACCGTTTCCATGGCCGCCATCAAGATCGGCGGCGTCATGCTGGGACTGAAGCCCTGGGAGACCGTCATCTACGCCGCGGCCATCACGACGATCTTCTCCGTGCTGGGCGGCCTTAAGAGCGTTTTGATCACAGACTGCCTACTCTTCATCGTCGCTATGGTCGGCTCCGTCGCGGCGGCTGTCGTTTCCATCAACCGCGCCGGCGGCTTGGATACCGTGCTGAACAATCCGCTGGTCCAGTCGAAGATGGACATCCTGCCTTCCTTCGACATCTACACTCCGGGCGTCGGTTTCAACAAAGAGGCTCTGAACCTTCTCATCACTCTGCTTCTCATGCCCGTTCTGGTGCAGTGGTGGAGCGCCTGGTATCCCGGCGCGGAACCGGGCGGCGGCGGTTATCTGACCCAGCGCGTCCTGGCGGCCAAGAACGAAGCGCACGCCACGGGCTCCACGCTTTTCTTCGACATCGCGCACTACGCCCTCCGTCCCTGGCCCTGGCTGCTCGTCGCGCTGGCCTCTCTGGTCCTCTTCCCGACGCTGGATTCTTTGAAAGCGGCCTTCCCGCACACCATGCCCGGCCACGACCTGGCTTACTCCGCTATGCTGACCATGCTGCCGCACGGCCTTAAGGGCATCGTCGTAGCTTCCTTGATGTCCGCTTACATTTCCACCATTTCCACTCACCTGAACTGGGGCTCCTCGTATATCACCTACGACTTCTGGAAACGCTTTGCCAGACCGCAGGCAAGTGAAAAGGAAATGGTCCTGGTCGGCCGCGTAGCCACCGTCATACTGATGGTCCTGGCCTGCGTGCTTTCCCTTTATCTCAAGAGCGCGACCTTCGCCTTCAAGATCCTGGTGGGCTTCGGCGCCGGCACCGGCTTGGTCTTCATCCTTCGTTGGTTCTGGTGGCGTATCAACGCCTGGTGCGAGATCGCGGCCATGACGCTCTCCTTCATCATCTCCACGACTTTCGTCTTCTGGGAACCCGAGCTCTTCAAGGAGTACACCTTCCTGCCGTATCTCGTCAACGTAGCCGTGACGACCGTCGTCTGGGTGGCCCTGGCCTACATCGCGCCCGCGACTGACACCAAGACGCTTAGATCCTTCTACCGCCACATCTGCCCCGGCGGCCCCGGTTGGGACAAAGTCATCAGGGAAGCCAACGAGGAAGGCGACCAGATCGACAAGTACGCCGTCCCGAATACCATTCCCCAGGGCATCCTGTGCATGATCATGGGCACCATCCTGGTCTACAGCCTGCTCTTCTCGACGGGCTTCTATATCTACGGCAAGCCCGTTCCGGCCACCTGCCTCCTCGTTCTGGTCGCGGCCTGCGGCTTCGGAATGTACAAGCTCTGGCCGAAACTCTACCTCAACAACGACTAATTGAGATCGCGCAAAAAAGGCCGCCTTCCGGCGGCCTTTTTTTTATTCAGCGTACATTTCGATGATGAGTTCGCCAAACAGCGTGTTGGCCCAGGCGAACCAGGAGCGGGAATAATCCTTGGCGTTGTTCTTGTTGAAGGATTCGTGGATGAAGCCCGTGCCGCCGTCGGTGTTGAGAATCTGCTTCACGCACCATTCTTTCTCGGAGCGGTCGTTTGTCGTGAGGCCTTTCATAATGACGCTCATGGGCCAGGGCCTGTCGAGTCCGCAGTGCGGTCCGCCGATGCCTTCGCCGGCGGATCCTTTGAAGAAATAAGGGTTGTCTTCGCTCCAAACGAACCTGCGGGTGTTCTGGTAGATCGGATCGTCAGTTTTGACGTCGGTGAGATAGGGGAGACTCAGGAGGGAAGGAGCGTTGGAATCGTCCATCAGAAGCACACCTCCGAAGCCGTCTACCTCGAAGGCGTATATCTTGCCGTATTTCGGATGCTCCGCTACGGCGTATTTTTTTATGGCTGCATCAACTTGCTCAGCTAACTGATCGCACTCTTTCGCCAGGTCTTCCTCTTTGTTGACGGCGCGCAGGATCTCCGCGGCTTTTTTGAGAATGCTCACGGCGAAGAAATTGCTGGGGATGAGGTAGGGGAAGACGGTGCTGTCGTCCGAGGGACGGAAGGCGCTGGCGATGAGCCCGCAGGCTTTGCCGGGATGGCCGTAGCCGCCGTTGCTTCTTGTGTCGTGATAGGCGGCCGTTTCGCGGCGGAAATGGTAGCCGCTCTTAAAGCCGTTCCAGTTCTGCTGGTCTTTGAAGACACTAATAATGGAGCGCACGGCCTTGAGCCACTTCTCGTCGAAGATAGTAGCGTCTCCTGTCTTCTTCCAGTAAGCGTAGGCCAATCTGACAGGATAACAAAGTGAGTCTATCTCGTACTTGCGTTCGTGCAGCTCCGGTTTCATCTCAGTCTCGTCGCTCTGCCAATGACTCCCTTTTGGTCCATCGTTGAAGGCGTTGGCGTAAGGGTCGATCAGAATGCATGAGAACTGGCGGCGGATGACGCCTCTGATAAGGCGGCGCAGAGGCTCGTCCATACCCACATAGCGCAGGTACGGCCAGACCTGGGCCGCGCTGTCCCTGAGCCACATGGCGTCGATGTCGCCGGTGATGACGAAGGTGTCGTCGTCGCCTTCTTTCTTGCTATACCGAACGGTCGTGTCCAGCGTGTTGGGGAAGCAGTTGGCGAACATCCAGTAAAGCTTGGGATCGACGGCCGTGAGTTTATCCTTCAAGTCAACGATCTGCTTTTCCACAGCCTCGCTGCGAAAGCAGCGCTTCTCCGGCGCCGATCTCTGATCCTTGAAGGTTGGCTCATCAGCGGCAGCAAATAGCGCCAGAATCAGCACAAAAAATAAGACTTTGCTTTTCATAGAATTTGGCAGTTTATCTATTAAAAAGGATTTTAAATCATTATAGCATACGAACTGTCACGCCTACGATGAGACTATTTGTATCAAATTAGATGACAAATACTACTCAAAATAGTAGAACCGTTGAATTTTCTTGACTTTGTTTGCGTTTTTGTTTATCATCTCGCCAAAATTGAATAATTGTATCAACATGGAAACAATATGAAATTTAAGATCTTCATATCAAGTGTTCAGGATGAATTTGCGGAGGAACGTCGCGGCTTGAAAGACTGGCTATCTTCCGATCCGTTCCTATCCCGTTTCGTGGAAAACGTATTCCTTTTCGAGGATACTCCGTCTCGCGGGATAGCGCCGGATGCGATGTATATTGACGAGGTGAAAAATTCTGATATTTATATTGGGCTCGTGGGATCTTCGTATTATGGTGGGAATAGTTGTAAGCAAGCTATGTCGGCAACAGAAGCAGAATATTTAGCGGCTTGCGAGGCGGGGTTAGAGAGATTAATATATGTTAAGACTTGCGGTAAGCGGGACAAGAAAGAATCAGATTTTCTTCGTAAAATTAGCCGAGAAGTTAAGCATAGCGCTTTCAATGAATTTAATGATTTGAAGACGGCGGTTTACTTGAGCATGATCGAATATCTTGACGTTCACGGGATGATCGAGCTTGGCAATTTTGACAAGTCTATTTGTTTGGATATGAAGAAATCGGATATTGATGTCAAGCGCGTCAAATGGTATTTGCGAGAAATGCGTGAGCGAAGAAGAAAAGCCGCTCTACCGTTGAAAACTGCTCCTATGGATCTCATGACACATTTGGGGCTTGTTAAAGACGGACGTTTCACATGGGGAGCGGCGCTCCTGTTCTCAAAGAATCCCCAGTTGTGGTGCTATCGCGCAACGTTGAAATGCACTTGGTGCGAGGGCGTTGAGTTTGACCGCCCGTTTCTCGACACTGACAAATTCGAGGGTAATCTTTTTTCGCTTCTGGAGCAGGGCGTTGATTTCGTTATGTCGCGAATCGCGCAATCGCGAGGAATTCGCGACAAGGGCAGCCAGGTTCCTTTCCGCAACGAGCTTCCAAGGGAGGCCGTTGAAGAAGCTATCGTAAATGCGCTTGTTCATAGAGATTGGCGCCAAACAGCTTCTGTCGACGTTAGATTGTTCGCTGATCGTCTTGAAGTTTGGACGCCAGGGAAACTTCCTGATGGAGTGACGATCGAGAAGCTTTATGAAATACATTCCTCTTATCCGGTGAACGAACTGATCCTGCGAGCCTTCGACCATTGTGGGATAATAGAATCTCTCGGGACCGGCATACAGCGCATGTTGGACGCTTGCAGAAAAAACGGCAACCCTGCTCCTGAATTTAAGCAGAATGGCCCAAGTTTTATTGTGACGTTATGGAAGGATATGTGGACGCCGCTAAGATTGGCACAATTAAGGCTTAATGAAAGACAATTAAAGGCAGTGCCAACAATTAAGCATAATGGATGTATAACTCCAAAAGAATATATGGCAATAACCGGCGCATCTTGTAACACAGCAACTCGTGATCTGATGGGGATGATGAATAAAGGTTTTGTAAAGAGAAGCGGCTCAAATAGGGATTCGCTTTATAAATTAATTTTATTCACCATTTATTCATCATCATCTATTGGCACAGTAAATATCACATCAAATATCGAACACAAAGATACGGAAGATAAAATTACTGATAATAATTATTTAAATGCAATAAATGTCTCGGAGAATAATGGCAAAAACTGTGCCACTAAAGAGGATATAAAAATGTCCGATGACACAGTAAGTGGTTTGCGCGATGGCACAGTATACAACGAAGCGTTGGGTAGGGCGGGCGAGCTTCTAACTGTGATCAAGAAACATCCTGGCTCTCGCGCAAACAAGCTTGCCGAAATAATGGGCAAAGGATTAAGAACGGTTAAACGATATCTTTCGGCGCTTGTTTTGTTGGATCTAATTGAGTTCCGCGGCGCGCCGAAGAACGGAGGCTACTTTATTGTTGAGAGAATAAAGTAAAAAAAGCATTATTCCAAAAAGGAATAATGCTTTTTAGATCTTTTCCAGGGCTTGGTCGAGCCAGTCGCCGTCGAAGAGCTCGATAGTTCCTTTGTCGCAGGCGGCGGCGAGCTTGATGTTCATGGGGATCTTTCCAAGGACCGGGAGATCCCAGTGCTTGGCGACTTCCGGAAGCTGGCTCTTGCCGAAGATGGTGATGATCTTGCCGCAGTCCGGGCAGACGGCGTAGCTCATGTTCTCCACGATGCCGAGGACGGGGATCTTCATCAGTTTGGCCATGTTCACGGCCTTAGAGACGATCATGGAAACGAGTTCCTGCGGGGAAGTGACGATTATGATGCCGTCGATGGGCAGGGACTGGAAAACGGTCAGGGGAACGTCGCCCGTTCCCGGGGGCATGTCAACGAACATATAGTCGATGTCGCCCCAGATCACGTCTGACCAGAACTGCTTGACGACGCCGGCCACGACGGGACCGCGCCAGACCACCGGGTCTTCCTCTTTTTCCATCAGGAGGTTCAGGGACATTATCTGCGTGCCTAATTTGGAAGCGACCGGCAGCATGCCGCCTTCTATGGCTTCCGCCTTTTCCCTTAGGCCGAACATTTTCGGAATGGAGGGGCCGGTTATGTCGGCGTCCAGTATCGCGGTCTTGTCGCCGCGACGCTGGGCGAGCACCGCCAGCATGCTTGTGACGAGAGATTTTCCCACGCCGCCTTTGCCGCTCATGATGGCTATCACTTTCTTAACGTTGGAGCCGGGATTGGCGGGGGCTCTGAAATCGTTGGGATCCTGTTTGCGCGAGGAGCAGGATTCCCCGCAGCTTGAACAATCGTGGTTGCAGTTTTCGCTCATAAAAATTCCTCGATATATTTAGATTGAAATCGTGTCGAAGCGTTCGGGTGTCAGGACTCTGGCGTCGGGGCGCAGGGCGCGGATGTTTCCCGCTAGGTCCGTGATGGATTGCCGTTCGCCGTGGACCAGGACGAAGGTCTTGCAGCGGTCGCCGACGTGGGAGACGAAGTCCATTAGGTCGCCTTTGTCCGCGTGCCCTGAAAAAGTGTTTAGAACGACTCTTTCCGCGTTCATCTTGTAGTACTGACCGAAGATCTTGATCTCTTTCGCCCTGTCGACGATGCGGCGCCCCAGGGTGTTCTCGGCCTGGTAGCCGACTATTACCACGGCGTTCCTCGAGTCCTCGACGTTGTTTTTAAGGTGATGCAGTATCCTTCCGCTCTCGCACATGCCGGAAGCGGAAATGATGATCATGGAGGAGGGATCGTCGTTCAGGGCTTTCGATTCCTCGACGGTGCTGATGAGATGGACGAATTCCCTCATGTACATTCTCGTTCTGCTCTTGGCGAGCTCCAGCGTCTCCTCGTCGTAGGTCTCCGGATGTTTGCCGAAGACTTTGGAAACTTCGCAGGCCAGGGGGCTGTCGATGTAGATGGGAAGCATCGGAGTCAATTTCGCGTCGTACATCTTCATCAGAGTGTAAACGATCTCCTGGGCTCTTTCCAGGGCGAAAGCGGGGATTATTATCTTGCCGCCCCTTTTGAACGTCCTGTTGATGACGCCGGCAAGGAGGTCTTCCGCCTGGTTGATGTCCTTGTGGTAGCGGTTGCCGTAGGTGGCTTCCATGACCAGCGCGTCGATGTCCGTAAGATACTCCGGGTCCCTTATTATCGGCAGATTCTTCCTGCCCAGGTCGAGGGCGTAGCCGACCTTGATCTTCCTTCGGCCTTCCTTGATGTCGAAGATGTGGGAGGCGGAGCCCAGGATGTGCCCGGCTTCCAAAAAAGTCACGCCGATGTCTTCGGTGAGCTGCACGCGCTCGTGGTAATGGTGGGGGACGAAGTACTGCAAAGACGCTTCGGCTTCCTCTTCGCTGTAAAGGGGAGCGATCAGCGGATCGTCGGGATCGAGCTTGCGGCTAAGATATTCGGCGTCCAGCTCCTGGATGTGCGCGGAATCCAAGAGCATCAGGTCGCAGAGGTCTTTCGTGGCGGCGTGCGTGTGGATAGGTCCGGCGTAGCCGTTTTTGACGAGCAGGGGAATGTTGCCGCAATGGTCGATATGGGCGTGCGACAGAACCATGCAGTCCACAGGTTCCATATTGACAAAGGTCGTTTCGTTCTTCTGACGTGATTCCGCCCTGCGTCCCTGGAAAAGCCCTGCGTCCCTCAGGACACGGCTCTTTTTCGTCGATAAGACGTGGGTGGAGCCGGTGACTTCCATGGCGCCGCCCAAGAATTGAATAAGCATATCAGCTCCTTTTTATTCTTCCACTCGCTCTATGTCAGCGCCAAGCTGGCGCAGCCTTTCGTCTATTTTCTCGTATCCGCGGTCGATCATGTAGATGTTGTCGATGCGGCTCTTGCCCTTGGCGCACAAAGCGGCGATCAGCAAGGAGACGCCGGCGCGGATATCCGGGCTCGTGATCTTTTCGCCCCTCAGTTGTGCTGGTCCGATGACGACCGCCCTGTGCGGGTCGCACAAAACTATCCTCGCGCCCATGCTTATCAGGCGGTCGATGAAGAACAGCCTGGACTCGAACATCTTCTCATGGATAAGCACGGTGCCTTTGCACTGCGTGGCGACCGTCAAGAGCAAGCTCAGTATGTCCGCTGGGACGCCGGGCCAGATCGCGCTCTCAAGCTTCGTGATCATGTCGCGGAAGCCGGGGCGTATCTCCATTTCCTGTTTGGCGGGAACGTAGACGTCCTCGCCTTTTACTTCAAAGGAGACGCCGAGCTTGCCGAAAGCTTTGGCAAGCACCGGTATGGCGGCGCAGTTGCCGCCCTTTATGGTGATAGCGTTCTTGGTCGCGGCCGCCAGGGCGATGAAGCTCGCGACTTCGATGTAGTCGGTGTCTATCGTGTGCTCGCAGCCCTTGAGTTCGGTGACGCCCTGGATGATGAGACGATTGCTGCCGATGCCGGAAATGTTGGCGCCCATCTTGTTGAGCATAAGGCAGAGCTGCTGGACGTGCGGCTCGCAGGCCGCGTTGTAGATGACGGTCTGCCCGGAGGAGAGGACGGAAGCCATGATAAGGTTTTCCGTGCCGGTCACAGACGCTTCGTCGAGCAGCATGTCGGTTCCCCTGAGCCCGCCGCGGTTCAAAAGCATGAGCCCGTTCTCGTCATCGTAGATGGTGACTCCCAGACTCTGCAAGCCGGCTAGGTGGGTGGTTATGCTCCTGGCGCCGATCTGGTCGCCGCCCGGCAGGGGAAGGCGCATCTTTCCGCAGCGAAGCAGCAGAGGAGCAGCCAGACAGATGGAGGCCCTGATCTTGGTGAAGTATTTTTCCGGGATCTCGCTGGCCAAGACGCTCTCGGCGGTCACGCGCCAGGTGTGCGGATCTTTTTCGTCTTTTTCGATCTTCGCGCCCAGCGCCTCAAGAAGCTCGGACATTACCTTGATATCGCCGATAAGAGGGACGTTGTGAAGCGTGACGGTCTCTGAGGTCAGAAGGCAGGCCGCCAGGACCGGCAGCGCCTCGTTTTTGTTGCCGTTGGCGACTATCGAGCCTGAGAGCGGCTTCGATCCCTGCACTATGAATGATCCGTTTGCCATAGTTTTTCCTCGCTTTTGTCAGGCGAAAAGTTTGCTGCCTATTCTTAAAAAATCACTGCCTTCCGTTATAGCCAGGCGATAGTCGTGGCTCATGCCCATGCTGAGCTTCACGCAGCTGGGAACGCTCGCTTTAACTTCATCCCGCAATTTTCTCAGCCCCGCGAAAACGCTCCTTATAAGCGCGTCGTCTTCCACAAAGGGGGCCATGCACATCAGCCCGTACAATTCAAGATTGGGCAGCTTGACGACTTCTTTCGTGACCGCGGGAACATCTTCCGGGGAAAGCCCGTATTTCTGCGTTTCGCCGCTGACGTTCACTTCCAGCATGACTTTAACGGTTTTTCCCAGTTCCACGGCGCAGCGGGAGATCTTTTCCGCCAGCTCCAAAGAATCCACCGAGTCTATGCAGTCGCACAATTCCACGGCTTTCTTGGCTTTCCTGCTCTGAAGGTGCCCGATCAGGTGCATTTCCAGTCCGGGATAGCGTTTCTTCAGCATGCCATCCCCGAACTTTCTTTCCACTTCCTCCACCCGGTTCTCGCCGACGATCCTGGCGCCGCAATTCAAAAGCTCCTCGATCTCCGGGACCTCATGCAGTTTCGTCACGGCGACAAGAGAGGCGCGCCCTCCGATCTCTTCAATTAAATTTTTATAATTAACCGAGATGTTACTCATATCATAAATTATACCATAATGCCCCTCTGTTTCCAGACAAACGGAATCGTCTTGGAACACAGGATTTGCCAAGTTGAATGAAAATCTTAAATTTTGTAAAATTGGGTGGATAGAAGCATATCTTCTGTATGTTGAGATTTGACAAAAATAATTGTTTAGGACCGCTGGTTAAAGCCGTTTTTTGGCTTTTCCTTTTAGCTGCTTTGCCATTATCCGCCGTGATGGTCTTGGATCTTGATTCTGGCGAATATGCTCAGATAACAGAAGAGGAGGCGCAGGCGAGAAAGGAGGCGGAGGAAAAAAGAAGGGCTGAACACAAGAAGGAAATGGCTATCCGGGAGTTGAACCGGCATCGGCCGCGTATTTTTCTCCCGGAAGACAATGCTGAATATTGGGAAAAAGAAAAGCAAAAAAATCCTTGGAAGGTCTGGAAGTTTTGGGAAAAAGGGATAGTCACCAACGATTTTGTCAACACTTCCTCCAACGTGGTGGTGATCACTTTCCTGGATCATGAAGGCGCAGCGAAAGACGGCGTTACCGATATCAATGCCATTAGGGAAAAGTATCGTTTGTGCTGCGTGCTGTATCCCGGGGACAAATATGTTGAAACGCACGACGGAAAAAACGGATTGCGTTTGGCGCAGTATGCCCAGATTCATGAGTACTGCAGGAATGCCAGGAATTATTACGGTTTGAAAGTTATGGACGAGGACTGGGACAAGGACGGCATCCCAAGCTGGAACGAAGTAAGAGGCACCAATATCGTTGTCAAATATAAAACCTGTTCTTCCAACTTGTATGTTTTCACCAGCATATGGAGCTCTGACACGGATCACGACGGCATTAAGGACATTGACGAGATCAGGGGAACAAACGGTTTCGTGACGGACCCGATGGATCCCGACAGCGACGGCGACGGCATTCCAGACGGATCAGACAAGTATCCGGCTTATTCCTGCGAATCCGACGATCCCAAGTACATGCCGAAGGAGTGGGCTGAGTATTGGAGCAGGGACAACAAGTCTTTCTATGACAAATTACTGCTTGCCGACGCTGATCCTGACGGTGACGGATTTACAAACAAAGAAGAGAAAATGATGGATCTGAATCCGATCTGGCCTGACAGAGACCGGGTCATCATTTTTCCCAGGAATCCGAAATTCAGACATGTTAAGGGCGACAAATATGAAGGTTATGTGAACTTCCTCATAAACACGAACGTTTTGACGAAAGTTCAGGTCTGGACAGCTTCTTGGTCAGATCTCATGAGATATTCCCCGACGATCAAATATTTGGACAGCGTGCCCTTGCGCGAAAAAGTTTTTAAACGGGAAGAATATTTCGAAATGAACATTGGGGACAGCAAAACGCACAATCTTTTTGCTGTCGTCCAGCCTATGACGGTGCATAAGTTTAAGATCACGCACAAGGGAAAAGGCTTCTTGCACGATATCAGTTTTACTGTCAATTGCCGCAAATATCCTCATAAAAAAGATTTTTCTGATTATATGGATCTTGGAACTAAACACGTCGACTTCCAGCTGCGTTATGATCGCTTTTTGCTGGACAATTATCCCAGGATCCCGAAACTTCTAAGCCCGGCTGCGGATTACATACTTTTCGAAAAGAAGAATGACTTGCTGAAGTGGTCCGACACTTCGGACGTGAAGTTTCCCTGGAAGGGATCTGCCCACAATAAAACGATCGGACAGTTTGGCGTTTTCGCCGACCGTTATTTTTCGGATACTAAATTCGATTTTGGCTACGGAGGCTCCTCCTGCTATGGCTTTAGCCATGGCGGCGTCTACTTTAACAAGCAATTTGAATTTGAAACTTATGCGGTCGGGCCTGGCCTGAACGCTGCCGGAGTTACCATGATAGGCGAATACGTTCCCATGTTCAGGACAAAAAGACTTACTGAGGATTGCAGTTTCGTGTTTAAGCCGGACACCATGCGGAATATCCGTCTGAAGGCCAAATACGGGAAGGAGAAGTATCGGAAGTTAATGGATCAAATGAAAGAATTTGAAGAAAAACTAGCGGAGTTGTCAAAATGAGAGGACTATTTTTAGGATCTATCCTTTTTGCCTTTTCTTCCTGCCTTTTCGCCGGGTTTATAAACGAGCCGAAAGCACCCTACGCGCCTTTTAAAGCGGGATTCAACGACGGGAAGATCGTAGGCAAATACGATGAGAAGGTGCTTTTTGAGATCAGCTGCGACACCAACAAGTCCGTTTACGCTTTTTCCAATACGGGCGATATCCTGCAGTCCTATCCTATGACTCAGGTAAGGACGATAGTTTTTGACGACAGGAAGCCGCATGAAATAAAAGTGGACCTGTATTTTAGCAGCGAAGCCGGCGTGATGAGATCAAGGCGGGCGAGCGGGGGAGAGGCTATTCTTGGCAGAGTAGGGGAACCGCTTGTCAAAGGGATCGCCGGCGTTTACGATATCAGGAGAGACTTTTTGCTGGAGTGGTTCGGAGCTGATTGGGAGTGGTGCGGAAAAAAGATGACGCGGGATGAAAGCGGCAATCTTAAGGCTAGTTTTACAGCGACAGTGACGAACGGAACTTTCAATTTGGTCTTCCGCCCCAACTATTACAGGGTCAACCTCGGTTATAAGAACTTCCAGCCTTGGATCAGAAGACCGAATTTGAAAAGCGTCAACGGGTGGCGGTCCTGGAGAGCGTATGGAAAGATCAATATGGACAACATCAAGGAGACCTGCGCTTTTATCAAGGAAAACTTCAATCCTTACGGTATGGACACCGTAGAGATAGACAACGGCTATCAGGCGGGCGAGCCCTACATGAATGAAAGATTCACTTTGGCGGAAAGCTGGATGAAACCCAGCAAAAACTTTCCCGAAGGGCCTGCGTCCATTGCCAAAACTATAGACTCATACGGATTGATCCCCGGGATCTGGATATCGCCGGGAATCACGCAGCATTATCAGGACAAACAGAGGCTTAGACTGGCGAACGGCAGGATGGCGATATCCGGCTATATGTACGCGCCCGGCATCCTGGATATGTCAAATTATACGATCACCAACACTTTCATTCCGGTCTTTCAGGCTTTTAAAGACGCGGGATTCAAATATCTCAAAGTGGACGGGCTGAGGCATGTATTGTACGAAGGATTGGTCCACGCGGTCGATGCTGAAGAAGCGACCAGAAGGATAAGGAATTTCGGCTTGGCGGCGCGCCTGACATTGGGGGATGATTTTTATTTGGCGGCCTGCTGGGGCATTATGCCGGAACTTGCGGACTCCATCGACGGCAGCAGGATCGCCGGCGACTGTTTGGATGATTTCGTAAGCCATCACAGGCAGCTGTATTATTTCGCCGAAATGTTCCCGGTAAACCGAGTGCTTTGCGTAAACGACCCTGACAATATGCTTATGAGGGTATGTCCGGACTGGGGAAAAGCGAAAGTCTCGACCGTTTCGCTTGGAGGCGGGACATACATGTACGGCGACAAGCCGGAAGACCTCGATCGGGAGAAGATCTACATTTTGCAGAGAGGTCTTCCTTCCCTGGAAACTTATTCCGTTGAGAGCGGTCCTTTGCATATCAATCACCCCACTTATTATCCCCACAAGTATTTGGACGAAAGCAGAGAAGAGGATGCGATGTATATGGTTGGCCCTAGGACTGAACAGGGTGTTGACAGTCCTTTCTCTACGCTGTGGGCGGTGCATTTCGCCAAGGAATACGATTGCTGGTGTGTGGTGACGAGAAACGCTTTGTGGTCGCTTGGCGAGAGCGTTGTGGAGCTCGAGAAACTTGGGCTTGATAACAAAAAGACTTATTTGGCCTACGATTTCTGGGAAAAGAAGTTTTTGGGCGAGATCAAGGACAGTTTGCCGATGCGGGCGCTGAAATACGGCAGCTGCCAGGTCGTTGGTCTGAGAGAGAAGCTTGACCGGCCGCAATTTGTGGCATCGACTCGTCACGTCAGCATGGATGCGGTAAGCGTAAAAGAAATCGAGTGGAAAGACAACAATCTTTCGTTGAAAATGGATTGCGTGGAAGGGACGGTTGAGACTTACTCTTTTTATGTGCCTGAGGGGTACAAATTTGACAAGGCTGAATGCGAGGGCGGGGAAGCGAAAGTAATTGAGGGCGGATCAGACAGACTTCTGGAAGTTTTGGTCAGCGCAAAGAAGAAAGACATAGCTCTGGATCTGAAATTCAATTGATTCGTACGCGCCCCCGTTTTTTTGCTAAAATAGACAAAAGTCTATTAACAGCTAAAAAACGTCAATAAATGCTATGAAAAAACATCTTGCCTTGCTTTTTGCGCTTGTTTGTTTGGGTGGCGCGCTGAATTGCGCCGCCGAGGTCAAGGTCAACAACTTTGAGGAGGGGGAAGTCCTTTCCTACTGCGTCCCTCTTTTAAGAGGGCAGTGCCTGGCCGGCACTTTAGAGTGCAAGTCGCTGAACGAGACAACGGGCGAGGAAGTGCCGGGCGCCGCCAGGGGGGGACGCTTCAAAGTCCTGACGCACCTGGTGGAAGGTGAAAACAGCATTTTGGTGACGGTGGGAAGCGAGACGACGAGGATACATTTGACTTACCGTCCGGCGGACACGGAATATCTCACCTACGTTTACATGCTGGTGGACAAGAACGCCGACACCCATTACGTGTCCAACCTTCCGGCGGACGAAGATCCGCAGTTTACGGATCCGGATCTTTGGAAGAAGAAACTGAACACCTCAGTCCTTATAAACCAGAGCTATACCGCCGATTCGGCTTACAGGCTGGGCTACGGGCACAGGACCTTCAACCTTGCCATGGACGGCAACAACGTGCACATCCAGCTGGTGACGAGCGCCTACGAGAGGGCGGAGCTAATCAGGCGCTGCACCGTGGACGG
>DFCM01000108.1:0-448 GCA_002366995.1 bacterium UBP3_UBA3054
GTCGAAACGTTCACCACCATGTCTGCGTCGGCGCCCTCGCCGGAAGCCTTGACCGTCACCTTCATGACGTAGTCGTGCCCGTGCACTTTTGAGCACTTGCCGAAGGCTTTTTCGTTCTCCTCGGCGCTCAGCCCTTCTCTGAAAAGCCGGTGCGCCGCCGAAAACCGAAAGCCTCTGCTCACAGTGATGTACTTTACTTTAAGCATACTACTATGATAGCAAAAAGCACCAAGAGTGTTTGTTCCAAGGCTTCCGTACGTCCTCCGTTCACGGACTACGCGCGCATTGCTCTAACGTGCATCCTCCGTGAGTTCACTTGAGGACATACGGAATCCTTGGAACAACACCTCGCGCTTTCTAAAAGCGCTTGGGGATGTATATGACCGCAACTTGCAGAGAGCCGAAAAAAGTATTTGCCCCTAAGTGAACTCACGGAGGACGCAGATCA
>DFCM01000108.1:541-3957 GCA_002366995.1 bacterium UBP3_UBA3054
CGCGTAGTCCGTGAGCGAGGGGTGTGTGCCCTTTGCGCGGCGCGCCGATCCGCAACAAAAAAAGCCATCAGGCTTTTTTTGATCCTTACGCGCCGAAAGACTCGAATCAAGCGAGCGGGGAACGAGCGCGCATTATCCATGCGCCAACGAGCGCGGTAAACGGTGCCACCAAAACCAATCCAAAACTGCCGACGAGCGTTTTGACTAATTCCGCCGAGACGAGCGTCGAGTTGAGAAAATCCAAAGGACGCGTGCCTTGCGCCGCAAAGACCATAAGTAACGTGATGTATCCGCCCGAATACGCCAGCAGAAGCGTCGTCGTCATCGTGCCGACAACGGCGCGGCCTATGCGGATGCCCGACATAAAGAGTTCCCAGAATCCCAGCGACGGATTGTGACGCTTCACCTCCGCGATGCCGGCCGCAATATCCATCGCGAGATCCATCACCGCGCCGGAAGAAGCAAGCACAATGGAGCCGATGAAGACGTCCTGCAAATTGAGAAAAGAAAAACCCGAATAGAGCAGCTGCTGAACATACGGCATGGTCGCACCGTTGATGTGCATCAAGCGACCCGCAAGATGCGCGAGCAGAAGCGAGGAAACGACGCCGAGCATCGCGCCGGAAAAAGCCGCGAGCCCTTTTTGGGTCCAGCCTGCGACGAGGTACATGATGACCCCCGTCAGCACGGCAACCGTCAGAAAAGAGACCGTTGAGGCATGCCATCCCGACAGAGACAAGGGAATCAGTATCTTCCAGACAGCCAAGCAGCTGAAGACGAAACTGAAGAGCGCTTTAGCCCCTGTCCATCCCCCGAAAGCCAAAAGAAGCAAGCAGAAGGCCGCGAAAAGGCCGAAGCCCCATCCCATACGCCAATGGTCGCGAGCGACGAGAAGATCTCCCTCCCTGATCTCTTTGGGGATTACGACAAGCGCCGTGTCACCGGGCGCGAATTTTTTGTCAAGCTCCAGCTGCGCTCTGAGTTCGTTGGCCGCCGGGAGAACGCGACCATTTGGCAAACGCACTTTGAGCCGCTGGGTGCCGAACTCGACCAAGCCGTGAAGCGCAAGGCCTGAGTCATCCGTCTCGACCACTTCGGCGCACACGGTTTTTCCGTTGTCACAGGCGAGCCGTCTTGGCCCCGGCAGAAACAGAAGCCCCGCGCAAGCCAATATAAGGATAAGGAGAGGAAGTGTCTTTTTGGCCACCATCTGTCAGTTGCAATCGGCCGACTGCCAGATAATCTTCTTACTGGTAGAAGGCCTTGATCTTTTTCGATATGTCAGTGTTTTCTATAAAGCCTGTGAACTGGTCGGCGCAAGGTCCGATCGCGGTGGTCAGCACGGGCATCGCGGTGTGTGCCCCCGAGCTCCAGCCGATGCCGCACTTGTGACTCAGCACGATCCGGCAGGTGTCGCCCAAGAGATAGTACTGCTCGCCCTTGAAGTCCGGGTTTCCGCCGTTTTTATACTTTTGGTATTCGGCGTCGTGAGCGAACGCCTCCACTAATTTATCAAGTTCCTCTTTACTCAGAAGCATAGACTCGTTTTTCAAAGGCCCCTCGTCCCCGGGGAAACAAAAACCGAACGCCTGGCGCAAAAGCGGCTTCATGTCTTCGAAGGTCAGATCGGGATTTTTCTTGAATTGCTGGGAGGACAGATGCTCAAAACGGCCGATGCTCATCGTCTGATAGGCGAGGCGATCCATGTAGAGGGCATAACCCGTTTCCGCAAAGCCCATCGACATTCCGCCCGTCTCGTGGTCGCCCGTGACGATAATGAGCGTGTCGGGCTCTTTTTTCTGGAAATCGAGAGCCACCTTAACGGCCTCGTCAAGCGCCAGCACGTCGCGGAGATTAGTTCCCGCGTCGTTAGCGTGGCCGGCCCAGTCGATGCGTCCGCCTTCAACCATCAGGAAGAAGCCCGATTCGTTGTCCAGCGTCTCGATGGCCTTTGCAGTCAATTCCGCTACCGTCGGTTGATTAAGTTCAGGCGTTGCGTCAATAGCCGTCTCGAGCGGTCCGTTCGTAAATTTGGTGAGGATCTTGCCGCAACCAGGCTTGAGGGCCATAAACTCATCCCGCGTCGAGATTTTCTTGTAGCCGTTCTTCCAGGCGTATTCGTAGGCGTCGCCGCAGGCGGCATATTCGGCATGGTTCGTAGAGCTGCCAGTATGCACGTCAAGCCCGCCGCCCGCGAAGAAATCAAAACCGGAGTTTACGAGGTCTATGGAAATTCCGTAAGAGTCGCCGCGGTTCTTGCGATGGGCGTAGAAGCCCGCCGGCGTCGCGTGCGTGATCGTCACGGTGGAGCAGATGCCGACCGTTTTTCCGGCCTTCTTGGCGGACAGCGCGCAAGAATAGACCGGCTTGCCGTCGGGATCAACGCCCGAGTAATGATTGTTCGTCTTCTCGCCGCACGCGATGGCCGTGGCCGCGGCGGCGGAGTCGGTGACGAGGGAGTCCGCCGAACACGAACGGGTCATAGCCGAATACGGAAACGCGTTCATCGCCAGAGGACCGTTGCCGGTTTTACGGGAGAATTCCTCGGCGATCATTCGTTGCGGCACGCTCATGCCGTCGCCGATGAAAAGGATAACGTTCTTTGGCGCCTGGGCAAACGACACGCACGCCCAGAGCATAAAAATAGCAGTGGCAATAATGTTTTTCATATGATCCATTGTATCATTTTTTGTCGAACGAAGAAAGGAAAAAGCCTTCCCCGCGAAGGCAGGGAAGGCTTTTTTCGCGACAGCGCGAAAAGCGGTTTACCAGAAGTAAACGTAGAGCGCGACGGTCAGCACGACCACGATGACGCCGAAAACGAGGGCGGCCGTGGAGGGCTTCATGTCAAGCTTGGAGCTGGACTCGAAGGTGACTTCTTCCGGCATCTTGAAGATCGCGCCCAAAACGAACATGATGACGAGCGTGATGATCAGGTTGTAGGAAGCGGCCCAGAGGTAGTGCATGGGCAGAGGCTCGCTGTTTTCGACCACGCAGCCCATCACTTCGGGCACGAAGGAAGCGGCGCCCGGCAGCAGGCTCCAGCCGTAGGTCGAGAGCAGGAAGTAGATGATGGGCGAAAGGACGAGCGCCAGAGCGCCGATCCAGCGGGCGCCTTTACGGTTCACAAGACCGAAGATAAAGACGGCCACGATGCCCGGTGAGACGTAGAGCTGCATCTTCTGGATGTAGGCGAAGATGGATTCGGCTTTCAGAAGGGAGGCCACCACGATGCCGACGACCAGAAGGACCACGATGGTCAGACGACCGCTCGTCACGATCTCCTTCTGGGAGGCCTGCGGGCGGATATAGCGCTGATAGATGTCCATCGTGAAGAGCGTGCTGGTGGCGTTAAGAACGGCCGCCAGGGAGGACACGATGGCGCCAAGCAGAGCCGCCAGGACGAAGCCCATAAG
>DFCM01000112.1:0-2608 GCA_002366995.1 bacterium UBP3_UBA3054
CAAAAGGGCGTGGACGAGCTTCTCGAGGCCGTGAAAAGCAGCTTCAGGCGCTACGTGGTCATAAAAGGCGGCCTCTCGGGGCAGATCGAGGAGCTGAAAGTTCTTTTGGCGGGGATAGAGGATCTCTACTGCCGCACCGTGATAGAATGCGGCGGAGAGGAGGCTCCCGACCTTGACGCCGACCTTTACTCAATTTCCATCACGCCAAGGCGCGTTTGGCCGGCCGAAAACATAAACGCCTGCGTTTCCGCCGGCAGAATAGTGGAATTGAAGGTATACATCGAGGATGAGATCGACCTTAGGGAAACGCTCATTGCCCTTTCCAAGCACGACCTGCCGAGAACAGCGATCTATTTTCTGCCGGCCGGGGAAGATCTTGAGAGTTACCGCGGGAACGCGGCTTTTTTGGCTGGGGAATGTCTGAAATACGGGTTCCGGCTTGGCGAACGTTTAAAATTTACTTTGGAAGAATAAGATGGCTAAAGCGCAGAAAATATACGTCTGCCAGGAGTGCGGCGCGAAGTCTCCGAAATGGCTGGGGCAGTGCCCTTCCTGCGAAGCCTGGAACACCTTCGTGGAGGAGAAAGTTGAAGAGAGCACGAACGCTTCCAACATCGTGATCTCCAGTCCGGCCCAGCCTTTGATGTCGGTCGTTTCGGCGGGCGACAAGCGGCTTCCAACCGAGATCAGCGAATTCGACCGCATTTGCGGCGGAGGCTTGGTCGCGGGACAGGTGCTTTTGGTGGGCGGCGATCCCGGCATCGGAAAATCGACGCTTCTTCTGCAGATCGCGGAAGCGCTGGCCAAGCCGGGCAGGGAAGTGCTCTACGTTTCCGGCGAGGAATCGCAATCCCAGGCCAAGATGCGCGCCGAAAGGCTCAACATCAAGAATCCCGATATCTGGATCATGGCGGAGACGAATCTGGCGGCTTTTCTGCAGGAAGCGAAGAACCGCAAACCCGCCATCCTGCTGGTGGACTCCATCCAGGTCATGTACGACCAGGAGATAGGCAGCGCGCCCGGCTCCGTTGCCCAGGTGAGGGAATGCACGGCCGCGCTTGTGAGGTTCGCCAAAAAGGAAATGATAACGACCATAATCGTCGGCCACGTGACGAAATCGGGAGCCATCGCCGGCCCCAGGGTGATGGAACACCTTGTCGACACGGTTCTCTATTTCGAGGGCGAACGGCACAACATTTACCGCATCCTAAGAAGCGTCAAGAACCGCTACGGCTCGACCGACGAGATCGGCGTTTTCGAGATGACGGGAAAAGGTTTGGTGGAAGTGAAAAATCCCTCCGCCATTTTCCTCGCGCAAAGGCTCAGCAAGAACAGCGGCTCGGCCGTCGGCACGTCGCTGGAAGGCACCCGCCCCATCCTTATGGAAGTGCAGGCGCTCTGCGCCAAAGCGCCTTACGGAACGCCGGCCAGGAAAGCGCTTGGCTGCGATCCCAACAGGCTTCTTCTGCTGCTTGCGGTATTGGAAAAACGCATAGGCATACCGATCAGCGCCCATGACGTTTACGTCAACATCGCTGGCGGCCTGAAAATAGACGAACCAGGGATGGATCTGGCGCTTTTGGCGGCGGTCGCGTCCTCGTATTTCGACGTCTGCGTGGCCGACGACACCGTGCTTATCGGCGAGGTAGGCCTGGGCGGGGAAGTCAGGGCGGTCAGCCAGATAGAGCGGCGTGTTATGGAAGCCATACGCTTGGGCTTCAAACGCTGTGTTATGCCGGCGCACAATCTCAAGAGTTTCAGGGAAAAAGGCCGATCGGAAGTGGAGTGGAACGGCATGACTTTAGTGGGCTGCGCCGACGCGGCCCAGGCTATCAGAGCCGCGCTCCCAACGCTTGTTGACAAGCGGGGAAATCCTTCCGAATAAATCTACCAAGTCCGCGGTGTAATTTGGTATAATAAAATAATATAACTGAAAACTATTATTCCAACACCAAGGACGAAAAATGAAAAAACTTTTTCTGTTTGTCGGCATCGCCGCTTTGATTTTCTCCAGCGCCGCTTTCGCTGAAGAGAACACATCCACCAACCAGTGGAGCGCTGAGCATCTTCTCTACGGTCCCTGTGCCGTCGTGGCCGCCCCGCTTCTGCCTCCCGTCATGGGCGGCATGACCACCTGGATGATCTGCGATATAGCTGATTACGACTGGCGTTCACTGATGTCTTTGCCCTACGCCATTCCCACCAGTTTTCTGTGCGGTTCGGTCATCGGCGCCTGCCTCGCCCCGGTCTATCTTGTGGAAGGTGTTTTCGACACGCTTACGCTCGGTTATTTCTATCCCGAGCATTCCAACTGGCTGAAGAATTACGCGCAGTACGCCTCCAAGGAGGTGGGCGAGCGGTGGTTCGGCCAGCCCCCCGAGGCCGAGGCGGTAGAAGAAGAAACGAAATAAAAGGGAATGTTCCTAACGCGTCTGCGCATAAAAGATCTCGCCCTGGTAAAGTCACTCGACGTCGAGTTCCCGAAAGGGATAATCGTGGTGACCGGCGAGACCGGAGCCGGCAAATCAACGATCCTTGGCTCTATCCAGCTTCTTTTGGGGGAGAGGGCTGACTCTTCGCTCGTCCGCAGCGGCTGTGAAAAAGCTTT
>DFCM01000112.1:2761-4331 GCA_002366995.1 bacterium UBP3_UBA3054
GGCTTCGAGTTTGACGGAGAACCTCTCATAGTGAGAAGGGAGATCTCCGCCAGCGGGCGCGCCGCGGCTTTCTTCGCCGACCAGATGGTGACCGTAAAGCATCTCGGAGAGCTGATGGCCGAGACGATAGACATCCATTCCCAGAACGCCCAGCAGTCGTTGACAAAAAGGAATTGGCAGAGGATGTCGCTGGACAATTTCGCGGGCGCCTTGCCTTTGTCAAAGGAAGTCTCGGACCTTTACGCCGCCTATGAGGGAAAAAGAAAGCTTCTGGCGGAGTTGATCGAGAACGAAAGGGAAACGAGGCGCAGGGAAGATCTCTGGCGCTTTCAGATAAAGGAAGTCGGCGAGGCCAACCTCAGATCAGGCGAGGAAGAGGAACTTCTCGAAGCGGAAAAGACGCTCTCAAACGCCGAAGAGATAAGCGAGATCCTGGCTTCCTTGGAAAGCGGGCTTTCCGGCGAGGAAGGCAGCCCGGCCCAAGGCTTGAGGAAAGTGAACAGGCTCATAAAGCAGCTGAAGAGCCTTTATTCTCCGGCGGGCGGCTGGGAAGAGAGTATGGAGAACGCGCTCGCCTCTTTGGACGATCTTCTGGGAGAAGTCGAGAGAGCGCAGGACAAACTGAAAGTCGATCCGGAAGAATTGGCAAGGGTCCAGGAGCGCATTGCGCTGATAGACCGTCTGAAAAAGAAATACGGTCCGACAATAGAAGCAGTCATCGAGGAGACGAAAAACCTTGAGGAAAAACTAAGGGAGAGCGGATCCTTCGACGAGAGGATAAGCGAACTGGAAAAAGAGGCCGCGGAAAAATTGGCCGAGCTTAAGCTTGCCGCCGAAAAATTGACGAAAAAACGCGCGGCCGCGGCCGCCAAATTCGGGAAAGCGGTGGAAAGCGAGATCGCGCCTCTCGGCATGGGCGGCATGAAATTCGGAGTGAACCTGGAACAACTTCCCGAGATCGCTTCCTGCGGCGCGGAGAACGTGGAGTTTACGATAGCGAACGTCGGTCAGCCGATGCTGCCGCTTGGAAAAATAGCCTCCGGCGGCGAACTGTCGCGCCTTACGCTCGCCTTAAAGTGCCTTTCCCTTGGCGGCAACGCGGTGCAGATCCTCTTCTTCGACGAGATCGACGCCGGGATAAGCGCGACGGTGGCCGGGGCGATAGCGGAAAGGCTCAGCCTACTCGGCAGCGACCACCAGGTGTTCGTGATAACGCACATGCCGGTCATAGCGGCAGCCGCCGACACGCATTACCTGGTCGAGAAGAAAGTTTTGGGAAACGACACGCTCGTTGCGATAACGCCGGTTTCCGGAGAGAAACGCAAGGAAGAGCTGTCCCGCATGCTGGGCGGCAACGAGCGGGAAGCGCGCGATTACGCTGAAAAACTTTTGAAAACCAAAGGAAGGATAAACAAATGAAAAACGTTTTATTCTTATCAACGTTCGTTCTGTGCTTGGCGCTTTGCGCCTGCCAGAGCGGAAAACAAGGAGAGGAACAAGTGAGCAACGACAACATAACGACCGCCGTCATCGAGTTTGAGAACGGCGACGTGGTGGAGTTCGAATTCCT
>DFCM01000112.1:4463-7096 GCA_002366995.1 bacterium UBP3_UBA3054
GGCTTCTACGACGGCCTCATCTTCCACAGAGTGATAGAGGGCTTCATGATCCAGGGCGGCTGCCCGCTGGGCAACGGCACGGGCGGACCGGGATATAAGATCAAGGCCGAATTCAACGACACCAAGCACGTGCCCGGCATCGTCTCCATGGCCAGATCTAGCGATCCTGACAGCGCGGGAAGCCAGTTCTTCATCTGCGTGGCCGCCACTCCTCACCTTGACAACAAGTACACCGCTTTCGGCCGCGTGACGAAAGGCTACGACGTGGTCGAGAAGATCAGCAAGGTGAAGGTCAATCTTCAGGACCGTCCTTTGGAGCCGGTCGTCATGAAAAAAGTTTACGTCAAGTAAAAGATGTCTTCTCTTAATCAAATGGGTCTCATATCCGGCGGCGGCGTTCTGCCGCTGGAATTCATGCGCGCCAAAGAAAGGAACGGCCTCGATAGGATCGTGACCGTCGGCATAAAGAACTGCGGCGTCCTGGAGGAAGTGAAAACGCTTTCCGACCATTACGAGGAAGTCTCCGTCACCCAGCTAGGCAAGCTCATCAAGATCTTCCACCGCGAGGGAGTGACGAAGGCCGTGATGCTCGGCAACGTGGCGCCTAAAATGACGATCGCCGACCTCAGGCTCGACTGGCGCTTGATGAAGCTCGCCATGAAGGTCAAGGACAGAAGGGCGGACAGCGTCCTGGGCGCCATCTCCGACGAACTGGGCAGAGAGGGGATAACGATCGAGAAAACGACAGACTATCTTCCCCAGATCCTTCTGCCGGAAGGCGTGCTGTGCGGGCCGGCTCCTGACGATAAGCAAATGCAGGACATAGCGCTCGGCGTGAAGCTCGCGCTTGTGTCGGGCGGACACGACATAGGACAGAGCGTGGTCATAAAGAACCAGGCTGTGGTCTGCGTGGAAGCTATGGAAGGCACCGACCGCTGCATCAGGAGATCGGGCGAATACACTACGGACGCCGTGGTCGTGAAAATGGCCAAGCCCAATCAGGACCTGAGGTTCGACGTGCCCTGCCTCGGGCCCGGCACCATAGAATCGATGAAGGCGGCTAACGCCAGGATCGTGGCGGCCGAAGCCGGAAAGACTTTCCTTCTTGAGCCTCAGAAGACGCTTGAAGAAGCGATGAAATGCGGAATAACTATTCTGGGAGTTGACCGCTCCTTGGGAGAAACGATATGAAAACAGCAGTCATAGGCGTGGGACACCTCGGTAAGATCCACGCCAGGATCGTCAACGAGAACCCTAACGTGGAACTTGCGGCCGTGGTGGACGCCAGGGCGGAATCCGCCAAAGAGATCGGCGAACTTTACAACGTTCCTTATTTCACGAACGTCGAGGACGTCATCCCGATGATAGACGCGGCGCACGTGGTGGTTCCGACGCCCCTGCACTACGAGGTGACTAAAAAACTTCTCTTGGCCGGCAAGCACGTGCTTCTGGAAAAGCCCATCACGACGACCGTCGCGGAGGCCGACGAACTTCTGAAACTGGCGAAGGAAAGGAACCTTATTTTGCAAGTCGGCCACGTCGAGCGTTTCAACCCCGCCATAATAGGCATCCAGAAGATCCTTAAGGATCCCATCTTCATCGAAGTGCACCGTCTTTCGCCCTTCAACATCAGGGGCACGGAAGTGAGCGTGGTCTTCGACCTCATGATCCACGACATCGACATCATTCTGCACCTTGTGAGATCCGACGTCGTGGACGTTCAGGCGGTGGGCGTTCCGGTCCTGACCAAGACCAGCGACATCGCCAACGCGAGACTGACTTTCTCAAACGGCTGCGTGGCCAACGTCACGACCAGCAGGATCAGCGCCGACAGGATGAGAAAGATCCGCTTCTTCCAGGACGACGCTTACATTTCCCTCGATTACGTCGAGCAGAAAGCCAAACTGAAACACAGGAAGGAATGGCAGATCGTCGAAGAGGAGATCAACTTCTCGGGCGACCAACCGTTGCAGTCCGAGATCCAAAGCTTCGTCGACTGCGTGAAGCTGGGCAAGGCCCCGCAGGTGACCGGCGAGGACGGCCGCAACGCGCTGAAAGTCGCGACGATGGTCGAGGACGCCATAAAGAAACACCTTACCGAACTTAAAACCCTGCGTCCGGGAGCGAAACTGCCCGGGGAATAAATGGCTGAAGGATCCCTTAGACTTGATCAGGCGCTGACGAATCTCGGCTACTTTGCCTCCAGGGAACAGACCAGACGTTCTCTTCTGGCCGGCGAAGTGGAAATAAACGGCGTCAGGACGGCGAAGCCCGGTCTTGCCGTTTTTCTCCGCTACAACGAAAGCGGGGAGGCGATGCTCTTTTCCAAAGGCAAGGAGCTCAAGATCAACGTCAGGGAGAAGATGCCTTACGTCAGCAGGGGAGGCTTTAAACTCGCGGCCGGGCTCGACTGCTCGGGAATAGACCCTTCGGGCATGGTCTGCATGGACATCGGCGCCAGCACGGGAGGCTTTACGGACGTTTTGCTGCAAAGGGGAGCGAAGCACGTTTTCGCCATCGATTGCGGGCACGGTCAATTGCATGACAAAATACGCAATGACGAAAGAGTGACGGTCATGGAGAAGACCAACGCCCGTTTCTTAAAGCCCTCTGATCTTTCCCTTGTTCCGGAT
>DFCM01000034.1:0-224 GCA_002366995.1 bacterium UBP3_UBA3054
TCCTTGCTGACCAGTTTGCCGTCGCGGTGCATCTTAAGGAAGAACTCCTGGCTCGTGGCGTGATGGATGGGAAGAGAAGTTCTCGAAAAGTTGTCGAACTTGATGCCCAAGCCCGCGAAACTGTCCCTGTTCAGCACATAGTATTCGTCCACCAGCTGCTGGGGGGTGATGCCGCGCTTCCTGGCCGCGATGGTGATGGGAACGCCGTGCTCGTCGGCGCCGCA
>DFCM01000034.1:402-3291 GCA_002366995.1 bacterium UBP3_UBA3054
ATGGGGCCGTTACTATACGGCAGCGCGCTGGTAACAAGGATCTTGCGTTTCTTGGTCATGAGCTTTCCTTCCTTATTATATGTAATGCGTAGAATAAACTTTAATTATTATAGCAAAACATAAAAAAATACCCGCGGGTTAGCGCGGGTATTTTTTATTTGGAACGACTCAAAATTACTTCTGAGGGCATTCGCAGGTTTCGCTTTCTTCCCAGATGGAGGGGAGCTTCGGCCAGCAGTCTTCTTCCCAAACCGGGGTCAGGCTGACGGCATTGTAGAAGCCATCCTCAGCAAGGCCGAAGAGCAGGCAATCGGACAGACCGCAGAGGAAGCGGGCGGTGCCGATGAAGACGCCTTCAGCGGCGCCAAAAACGAAACCGAAGATCGGAACAGCGGCGCTGCCCATGAAAGCTTCTTCGGTCACTTCAGCGGGGCTGGCGACCATGTTGTCGATGCCGCGGGCCCAGGCTTTGTTGATCTTCACCCAGACGTTGTCAGTGGTCTTGGGTTCGGGCTGGCAGGGCTGGCAGGGCTGGCAGCAGTTCACGAAAACGTAACCGCCGCAGGGGCTGCAGCACGGGGTGCAGGCGGGCTTGGCGCAAGTGCCGCAAGAAACGACGTTGAGCGCATAGGGCTTGCACTGCGGTTTTTCGACGCACTTGTAGTTAACAGCGACCTGCGGGCCACCGCAGGAGCCGTCGTTGCACTGCAGTTCGGGTTCAGCGAACGCAACGCCAACAAAAGCGACCAAAACTAAGAGGGTCATGAGTTTCTTCATAGTATTCCTTCCTACTTGTTTTTTTGTTGTTGTGGTTTTCCACCGTGTCCGAAGACACGGAGGCGTTATAAATAAAAATTCACTAGACACATTCTACCAGATGTCATTTTGGAAGTCAAGAAGCCTAGGAGCCGACCAGGTCAAGCTTGACTCTGAGGTGGAGCGTCTGGCTTTTCGACATCTTCAGCTTTTCGCCGTACTGCGTCACCAAAACACCGTTTTGGGAGTTATATAGTCCGAGCTTGAGGCCGTCGTAAGGGTAGTTCCCGCTCCTGGGCGCCTGGGACTGGGACTGGAAATAGCCGTTCTTCTGGACGAGCAGGAAATCCCCGCTCTCCTTCTGCAGAAGTTTCTGCGGTCCCTTCAGAGGATACCAGTCTTCCAGCTGATTTATCAGGACTACTCCCTCCTTGGCGACGATCCCCTCGTCCGAGCCTTTGACCAGCGAGTACCCGGGGCGCGTCTTCTCAGCCTGGATGGCGACAGGGTATCCTTTCGGGAAACGCGTAACCAGAGACAGGCAGGAAATGACATCGTGGTTGGTGATGTTCTTACTCATGGCGTCGATGGTCAGTTCTCCGCTGCGGGAGTCGAGGCGGTAAACGATCATCCTCCTGACGCCGTTCAAAAGATCCGGCGCCGCCAGAACTCTGATGGCTCCGTCCTCCTCTACCCGCCACTTCCAGCTCTTGGTGTTGGCGACCACGGCGCCGTACTTCCTGGTCGGCACTATCTCCTCTTCCGGCTGCAGGAAGCCCTGGATCGTTCCGCCGAAGGTGTGCTGGCTGTCCGGACCGTAATGCACCAGCATGCCGTGATGATTGGGCGCTATCATGACGCAGGCGTAAGCGTTGCTGGCGCCGACGACCGGGCCGTAATCGAGGTAGCTGGGACGGCAGAAGACCACAACGCCTTTTTTGTTCTCGGTCGGGAAGGGCTGGAAATCTTCCAGCTTGCACTGCGAGGCGTAGTTCGTCCGCCCGTAGATCATGCTTTCCCTGAGCTTGACGCCGCCCTCCAGTTTCGGTTCCAAAAGATCGACGACCGCGTCCTGGTCCCCCGTCACTTCGATCATGATGTTCTCGGCGCCCTTGAAGACCTGCTTGACCTCGAAGAAGGAGCTCTTCTTCAGATCCTCTTCCCAGATGACCTTGCCGTTGCCTTTGATCTTGACGTTCGCCTTCGCTTCCTTGGGGGAACTTTCGTCCATGCAGACGCACGTTTCCAAAGTCGTCTTTTCATCGTTCAAGGCGTAGACGATGATAGCGTCGCCCGTCACGGAGATCCCGCGCTCGAAAGTCGCGCCGCCGTTTCTCAGCTCTTTGCCGGCGTAGGTCAGATCGCGGGCGAACTTCGGCTTTCCGCCCTTGGGGTTGTAAACTTCCATCGCCAAGGGTTCGCTCAAGAGCACGTGGCTCTTGTTGTAGACCCGTTCGTTAGTCGCGGCGCAGCCCAAAAAAAGCAAAGCGGCGCCGCCGATCAATAGTAAGTTTTTCATCTCTTGGGATACATGCCGCTGCACATCTTGAAGTACGAGCCCTTCTCGCCGACGTCTTTCAGCCACATGCATTCGCAATAGCCGTTGCCGCCCACTAAGAAGTTGCTCAAAACATAAGCCTTGCCTTCAATTATGACTCTCGTCAAGGCTTTCTTCTGAAGGTTTATCACGAAGATCCAATCCTGCCATTCTTCCGTGATCTTGGCCTTGGGATAGCTGACCTTCTCGCCGCTGTTCAGCTGCATCTTCCCTTCTTCCGTAATGAAAGCGTAGAAGAGCGATTCGCCGCTGATATCCTTCAGGTCAAAATAGCAGGTGCCGAGGCACGGTTTCACCCTGACTCTGAATTCCAGGATCTTGGCGTCTTTCTCATCCGGCTTCAGGGCCATGGGCGCCATGACGCCGCTGCCGCCGTGATGGCTCCAGAGGACTCTCCCCTCCTCCGGATCTTCCACGATCTCGCCCTGGGTGTCGCTGTCCAGGGGCATCAGCCCCTGCTGGTCCTTGACGCTGCCCAGCTCGAAATCATTGAAGTCATATTTTCTGCTGTTGACTTCGGGAATGGGCGCCGTCAGGTTGACGGTGGCGTAGTTGCCGAAAGCATCGATGGCGTC
>DFCM01000030.1:0-409 GCA_002366995.1 bacterium UBP3_UBA3054
CGAGGGCGAAAGAAATTTTGAAAGGGATAGGCGGCTTCGTCTACTACATCATCTTCAAGGGCGTGACCGGAACGCGAACAGAGCTGCCTAAGGATCTCAAGGAGAAAGTCGGCGAACTGAAGAAAGCCTCGCGGCTTCCCGTGGCGGCGGGCTTCGGCGTAAGCGACCCATTAATGGCGAAGCGCGTCGCCAAAATAGCGGACGGAGTCGTCATGGGCTCCGCCTTCGTCAAGATCCAGCTGGACGAAAAACTGAGCTCCGCAAAGAAGGCCGCGAAGGCTAAAAAACTCGCGGCCGACTGCAGATCCGCGCTCGATCAATAACGGTTGTTATTGCCGCGGTAGTAGTTGTTGCGGTAGCGCGGCTGAAAATTGCCGCCGCCGTTGTCGTTTGAGAAACGGTTGTAGCG
>DFCM01000030.1:608-4095 GCA_002366995.1 bacterium UBP3_UBA3054
ATTATGACAGCCTTTTCCGCCTCTTTGCCGAGCGTGCCTTTTTCATTCAGCGCCATGGCGGCGAAGATGACGACGACCGGGACAAGGATCGTCAGGTTTCTCAAAAAGGAGTGGAAGAAGCGGGGCTTCGGAGAGCGCACCGTGAAGATCTTAAGATTGCAGAAGCGTTTGCCGACGCTGCGGCTGTAGCCCCAGGCGTCGCGCATGATAACGGCGAAGAAAAACCACAAGCCGATGACGAAATACTTCAGCTGTGTCACTAGGGCGGACTCGGAGGGAATGGTTTCTCCGTTTATCACGATCTCACCTTTGAACCTGTCCGCCACGAGCAGAACCAGCCACACGCCGCCCAGAAACAACAGAAAATCGATCATGCCGGCGTTCAGACGGTTGAAGAGATCGCTGATGAAAAAGCTCTTGCGGGGCTTCTCACCGTTCGATACGGTCTTGGTCTCGACCGCCTGTTCCTCGGAAAAGGATTCCTCATTAAAATTATCAGTGTTTCCCATAAATTAAAATGTGTTAATTAACTTTAAATTGATTGTTGAATAAATGAATATAACCAGTCATAATTGTGTATATGGTAGCAATTTCCGCTTTCCAATGCAAAAGCGGTCAAAAACGTTTGGTATTTTTCCCTAGCTACGAAGTGCCAAAAATTGCTATAATATCCGTTAATAATGAAAAAATATAACGCGATAAGCAATTCTCAACAGAGGTACGAGATGAACAAAGCGAAAATTTTCCTTTTTGTCTTTTTGACCTGCGCCGGGCTATCGGCCGCGGAAGCGCCGCAAGCCCAGAAAGTTTATGTTTCCGTCGGGACTGTCGGGACCACTGAAAACATCACCCAGCACCGCTACACCGGCCGCGTCACAAGCCCGGCCAAGGTCGACCTTGTCGCCAGGGTGAGCGGCGAACTTAAGGAAGTCGGCTTCGAGGAAGGCACTTTCGTTACGGAAGGTCAGATCATGTACAAACTTGACGACGTCCCCTACAAGGCCGAAGTGATGGCCGCGGAAGGCTTGCTCGCGGAAGCCAAAGCCAAAGCGGAGTACGCGGAGCAGACGTTCAAGAGAATGGAAGACCTCTACAATAAGCAGGTGACGAGCAAGGACAACTACGACAACGCGAAGAGCCAGCTCGCGGTCGCCAACGCAGCGGTCCAGTCCGCGGAAGCGAACCTCATAAAGGCAAAGGAGAACCTTAGCTACACCGTCATCACTTCCCCGATAAACGGCAAGGTCGGCACGACCGCCATAACCAAAGGCAACTATGTCACGCCCTCTTCCGGCATCCTTGCCTCTGTCATCCAGCAGGATCCTTTGAGAGTGCGCTTCGCCATCTCTAACAAAGATTTCCTGAAGGATTACGGCAGCGAAAACGAGCTGAAGGAAAAGGCGGAAGTGAGCGTCAAGCTTGGCGACGGCTCCCTTTACCCCCTTACCGGCAAGGTGACCATTACGGAAAACCAGTCCAACGAAGCGACGGACACGGTGATCCTCTACGCCGTTTTCGCCAACCCGGACAACAAGCTCAGCCCCGGCTCCACGGTCTCCGTCCTTTTGAGAAAGAACGAAAAAGAAATATATCCTTGCGTAACGCCTAGCGCCGTCATGCACGACGGCGCCGCCTCCTACGTTTACGTCCTGGACGAAAAGAACATTCCCAGCCGCCGCAACGTCAAAGAAGGCGTCCAGAAGGGCGACAAGCAGATCATTTTGGAAGGCTTGAAGGCAGGCGAGCGGGTCGTCACCGACGGTATGCTCAAAGTCGTCCCCGGATCAGAAGTCGTGCCTGTCGAGGAGTAAGACATGTTTTCCGAGATCTTCATCGAAAGGCCGCGCCTGGCCATGGTCATCAGCCTTGTTTTGCTTTTCGCCGGCGCCATATCCATCCCGAACATCCCGGTAGCGGAATACCCTGAGATCGCTCCTCCCCAGATCTTCGTCGGCTGCAACTACGCCGGCGCTTCCGCCCAGGCGGTCCAGGAGACCGTCGCGGTGCCCCTGGAAGCCGAGATCAACGGCGTCGAGCACCTCCTCTACTTCACGTCCTCCTGCGACGACAACGGCTCTTACAGCTGCTCCATCGTCTTCCAGTCCGGCATCGACTACGACATGGCGATGGTCAACGTCCAGAACGCCGTGAAAAGGGCGGAGGCGAAGCTTCCCGAGGAAGTGAAAAAGGTCGGCGTCAACATCCACAAACGCTCGGGCGACTTCCTTACCATCTACGCCTTCCTGAGCGACGACGACTATTCGCTCCTGGACCTCAACAACTTCGTCAACACGACCATAAAGGACGGCATCTCGCGCCTGGAGGGCGTCTCCTCCGTCGCCGTCTTCGGCGAGCGCGTCTACTCCATGCGCATCTGGCTCGATCCTTTCCGCATGGCGGGATTGGGCATCACGACCGCCAACATAATAGCCGCCATCCAGAGCCAGAACCTGCAGGCCGCCGCCGGCACGATCGGCTCGGAATCGAGCAACGAATACGTCGAATACAAGATCGACATGAAGGGCCGCCTTCTGACGACGGAAGATTTCGGCAACATCGTTCTGAGAACAGGGTCCGACGGCTCCATGGTGAAAATATCGGACATCGCGAGAGTGGAATTGGGCTCGCGCTCTTATTCCGGCATGGGTCTCCTTGACGGCAGGCCCTGCGTCGGCATGGCCGCCTTCCGAACCAGCGACGCCAACGCCCTCGACACCGTCAACAACATCAACAAGCTCTTAGAGGAATACAAGCCCCGCTTCCCGGAGGGCGTCCATTACGAAGTGGCCTACGATCCCACCAAGTTCATCAAGACGACGATCAAGGAGATCGTGGAAACGCTGGTCATCGCGCTTGTTCTGGTCATCGTCATCACCTTCCTCTTTTTGCAGGACTGGCGCGCCACGATCGTTCCCGCGGTCGCCATCCCGGTGTCGCTGCTCGCGACTTTCCCTGTCATTTACATTCTCGGATATTCCATCAACGTTTTGACGATGTTCGGCTTGATCCTTGTCATAGGATCGTTGGTGGACGACGCCATCGTCGTCGTCGAGAACTGCCAGTCGCTGATGGAAAGGGAAGGCCTTTCCGCGCGCGACGCGGCCTCGAAATCCATGCAGCAGATAACGGGCGCCATTATCGCGACGACTCTGGTGACGGTCGCCTGCTACGTGCCTCTGGCTTTTTACGGCGGCATGGTCGGCAACATCTACCGCCAGTTCTCCGTCACGATGTGCGTGTCTCTGTGCTTTTCGACGCTCGTCGCGCTTACGCTCTCGCCGGCTCTCTGCTCTTTGATCCTGAGGCCGCCGAGAAAGAAGGCGCTTTGGGTCTTCGCGCCCTTCAACCTGATATTGAACTGCTCCCGCGGCGTCTACCTTTTCGTCGTGAAGCTTCTGGTCCGCAGGGGTATCATCACGATAATACTTTTCGCCGTCTGCTGCTGGCTCGCTTTCAAGGTGCACGGCATGATCCCCTCCGCCTTCCT
>DFCM01000012.1 GCA_002366995.1 bacterium UBP3_UBA3054
AGGGAACTGCACGCCAAGGGCATTTATCCGCCTATCAACGTTCTCCCCTCCCTCTCGCGTATCATGAAAGACGGCATCGGCGAAGGCTACACCAGGAAAGATCACCCGAACTGGTCGAGTCAGCTCTACGCCGCCTATTCCAGAGTGGAGTACGTCAGAAGCCTCGCCTCCATCATTGGCGCCGAGGAACTGACCGACACCGACAAAGCTTACATGCGCTTCGGCGAGGAATTCGAAAACACCTTCGTCCGCCAGAGCTTCTCCGAGGACCGCTCGATCCGCGACACTCTAAGGATCGGCTGGGAACTGATGAGCATCCTGCCGGAACGAGAACTTACCCGCGTCAGTCGCGAGGAAATAGAAAAATACCTTCCCAAAAAATAACAACAGGAACGAAAAATATGAAAACTGAACTTACCGTCGCAGCCGTCCTTCTCATGATCTCTTTCGGCGCTTTCGCAGGAACTCTGAAAGGCACGGTGACCGATGAAAACGACTCTCCCATGGCGGGCGTCGACGTCTCCGTCTGGGGCAAAGAAAGCATCAAGAGCAAGACCGACGCCAGAGGCCAGTTCAAGATCACAAGCGACGATCTTGTGCCCGGCAACCGCTACTCCGTGAAAGCGGAAAAAGACGGCTTCATCATGACCCAGGCTTCCTTCGGCACCGAGATGTACGAAGACGAAGAGGACATGGAGCCCCTGGAGATCACGATGAAGAAAGAGGACCCGGAACCCGAGACTCCCGCCACGGAAGTCAAGGATCCCGCTCTTAAAGGCGGTACTGTGACCGCTCCTTCTTCTGAATCTGAATCCGAGGAAGAAGAAGCCGTAAAGGAAGAAGAGACCAAGCTCGCCGAGAAAGAGGAAGCCAAGCCTGCTGAAAAGCCCGCTGAAAAGGAAGAGGCCAAGCCCGCTGAAAAGCCGGCTGAGAAAGCCGAAGCCAAGCCCGCTGAAAAAGAGGAAGCCAAACCTGCCGAGAAGCCCGCGGAGAAGTAAGAGGTCCTTATGATCCTCAAGATGCCTCCAACCAAGTCCAATCTCTTCAAGCTGCAAAGCGAACTGAAATTCGCCAAAGACGGCTATGAGCTGTTGGACCGCAAAAGGGAAGTCCTCATCATGGAGATGATGCAAGTCATCCACGGGATCTCCCATTTGCAGAGGAGGCTCAACGAAGCGCTGCAGAAAGCCTACGGAGACCTTTACGACGCCTACGTCGAAATGGGCTCCGAAGAGATAGAGCGAGCCAACTTCGCTTTCAGGGAACCCCTCAAAGTCAGCATGCGCGAGCATACCGTCATGGGCGTGATGCTTCCGGAACTCGAATTGGAGAAAGCGCCCAAGAGCGCGGAGCTGGGATTGCTCGGCACTTCCGAAAGTTTCGACTCCGCTGTCAAAAGCTTCTCCGACGTCGTGCCGCTCCTTTTGGAATACGCGAAGGCCGCCCTGACGCTCTCGCGTCTGGCCAAGGAAGTCCAGAAGACGCAGCGCCGCGTGAACGCTCTTGAAAACATCACTATCCCCAACGCCGGGGATACCATCAAATTCATCTCGGAATCTCTTGAAGAGGGGGAGCGCCAGAGCTTCTTCCAGCGCAAGAAAGTAAAAATGAATTTGCAAAAGTAGGTGAAACGTGAAACCGAAAAACATCCTGCTCTACGTTGACGCCAGCAAAGAATCCCGGGCCGCGCTTGATGTGGCCGTGGATTACTCCGGCCTGGAATCGACCATCATAGCGGTGAACGTCGTTAACCGCCAGACGGTCATCCAGCTTACCCGCAGCGGCGAGAAAAGCCTTGCGGAGGCTGAGGTCGAGTTGGAAGAAAACGGCTGGTGTTATCTTTATGACGCCGAAGAAACAGCAAAAAGCGCCGGCGCGCAGATCGTCATTCTCCAGGAGTCCGGATATCCGGAAGAAGTTCTCCCGAGACTGGCCTCCGAATACGGCGTTGATCTCATTATAATCGGCCATGCTCCCGGACTCGGTCAGGCGAGCCTGGCTCAGCAATTAATCGAACACGCACCTTGTGCGGTGCTAGTGGTAAAGTAACATGATGAACGAACTGAAACTCTCCAATCTCTTAACTCCCAAGAACATTCTTCTCGACGTGAAAGAGAAGGAAAAAGACGCTCTTCTGGCCAAGATCATCAAGACCTTCTCGGAAGTGAACAACATCGCTGATCCGGAAGCCCTGGCCAGGGAAGTGACCGAGCGCGAAGCTCTCGGCAACACCGGCATCGGACGCGGCATCGGTTTCCCGCACGCCAAGTCCAGCCAGGTCGACGAGATCTCCGTCCTTCTGGCCCGTCCCGCCCGCCCCATCGAATACGGCGCGCTTGACGGCCTTCCGGTCAATCTGGTGATCCTGATCATCGCCCCCGATTCCGGCGACAACAACCAGTATCTCCACGCCATGGCGCGCATCTCCCGCCTCTTAGGCAAGAGCGAAGTGAGAGAGAAACTGGCCCAGGTCAAGACTCCCCAGGAAGCTATCGACACGATAGCGGCATTCGAGAACTAAAAACAAAATGCCCAATAACAAACTAGTCAGCGACGCCGCCTCCAACTTAGTCGAAAGCTACAAAGAGGACGGCAACATCAACCATATCGACGGACTGAACCTGCCGAGCAGCGACGACATCGCCTCGCTTACCGAGGCGCTCTTAGCTCTCGTCCTTCCCGGCTTTTTCGGTTCCGAGCGTCTGACTAAAGCGAACTTCGCGGCGGTCACGGTCTATCGTCTTGAGGAAGTCAAGGCGAAGCTTACCGAGCAGATCCTGAGAGGCATCAACTATGTCTGCAGGGGAGACGAACGCCCCGACTGCGACAAGTCCCGCTGCGAAGCCAAAGCCGCCTCCCTAACCCGCCAGTTCGTCGCGAGGCTGCCCGATGTCAGGCGGCTCGTCGACACCGACATAGAGGCCGCCTACGACGGCGACCCCGCCGCCGTCAGCACAGAGGAGGTCATGCTGGCCTATCCTGCTTTTGAGGCGATCAGCATCTTCCGCCTGGCGCACGTGCTTTTCACGATGAGTATCCCTGTACTGCCCCGGATCATGACCGAATACGCGCACCAGATCACCGGCATCGACATCCACCCCGGTGCAACGATCGGCGATTACTTCTTCATTGACCACGGGACCGGCGTCGTCATCGGTGAGACCACCACCATCGGCCATCATGTGAAGCTGTATCAGGGCGTCACGCTCGGCGCGAGAAGCTTCGAACTTGATGAGAACGGCAATCCCGTCAAGGGCATTAAGCGCCACCCCGACATCGGCGACCACGTGGTCATCTACTCCGGCGCCACGATCCTCGGGGGCAACACCCGCATCGGGGACCGTTGTGTGATCGGCGGCAACGTGTGGCTCACGCACAG
>DFCM01000097.1 GCA_002366995.1 bacterium UBP3_UBA3054
CCCTCTACAGGCAAGGGCTGCGCTTCCTTCCGGAAGATCCTTCGCTGCTTGGGAAAAGCGGATCGCAAAGCGGCTCGAAATAAGGCCCTTCCTTCGCTTTCCGTCGCCCTTGACAATAAAAGTCGTTTCAAGTAGAATATTCTCAAGTTTTATACGGCGGATTTTAGTTTCTTTTCGCCGTGTAAATTCGCATAAACCCTTCCCGGGAGACCGGGGCTAACTCAAAACGAAGGAAAACCGTGGCAGACAAAAAGGTTGTAAGTATTGACCTGGGTCGCGAAGTCGTGAAGTTCGCGTTCGCTGAGGTCAGTAAGGGCAGCGCCAAGCTGACAGGCTGTCAGAGCGTCACTCTCGAGATCGCTCATGATGCCGACGACAGCGCGTGGCGCGCCGCTGTTTTGGAAGTGCTCAAGCAGCAGAAAGCTGCTGGTTCTCTGGACAAAAAATCCGAAATATACGTTACTCTTCCCAGCGCTCAGGTTCTTGCCAGAGCCCTGAAAGTTCCCACCGCGGAACTTCAGACCCAGATCGAGGAAGAGGCTAAGAAAAACCTGCCTCTGCCCATCGAGGAAGCCGAGTGGGGCTACAACGTCGTCGGCGAAGCCGGTGACCAGAGCCACGTCTCCCTCCTTGCCGTGAAGAGTTCCGTCGTCGAAGATATCAACGCGATCTTTGAGGAAGCCGGTCTTTCCCTTGCCGGCGCCACGAGCGGCGCCCTTAACCTCGCCGATCTTCTGATCGCCGAAGACAAAGGCAGCGTGGAACCTCCCACGGCCGTCCTCTCTATCGGCGCTTCTTCCGCGAATCTCGTCATCGCCGAGGGAACGAAAGTCTGGATGCGCGCTCTGCCCGTTTTCGGCTCCACTCTCGTTTCCGCTCTGACCGCCGGCGGCGCTTCCTACGACGAAGCCCGCAAGACTCTCCTTGAGCAGGTCGACCTCGGCAACGCGGAATCCGAAAGCACCAAGGCCGTCGGCCAGGCGCTCTCCCGCCTCGTGATGGAAATCACGCGTTCCATCGTGAACTACCGCACGAGCCTTTCCGGCGAGAAGCCGGCGAAGCTGCTCCTTACCGGCGGATACGCCAAGATCAAAGGCCTCGACGCTTACCTCCAGGACAAGCTTAAAACCGACACCGCCTACCTCGACGCCTTCTCTTCCTTTGAAGGCGAATCTGGCGATTCCTTCGCTTTCGCTGAAGCTCTTGGCGCGCTCATCTCCGTTTCCGGAAAGAGCCCTTACAGCGTCAACCTCGTTCCTTCCAATCTGCAGTGGCAGCGTTCCTTCGACGGCAAGAAGCCTTTGATCATCGCCGCCGTCGCTTTGCTGGCCGTGCTTTTCGGAGCGCTCTTCCTCATCAACCAGGGCAAGATCAGCGAGGAATCCAAGCAGGCTCAGCAGGCTCAGGAAACTCTTGAGGAAGCCCAGAAGTACGACAAGGCGATCAAGGAAGTCCAGAAGAACATCAAGACGCAGCTGGCTGAAAACGAAGTTTACGGCCGCCTGCTCTGGGAAAGAGACGCCTACGTTTACACGATCTCTCAGCTTGCTTCCAAGATGCCGACCAACATGTGGCTCTACGGCGTCAGAAGCTATACTCTCGGCGATATCTCCGAAGAGACCGCCCTCTCCGGCAACTCCAGCGACGTCCTTGTCATCAACAACGACGAAGACGCCAAGACGCTGGTCAGGATCGGCATCGACTGCGGTTACTACGGCAACTGGGCCGAAGCCATGGGCGATATCCAGAAGCTCGTGGCCGAGACCGTCGGCAACGCCGGCTTCACAGTCGGCCGCGACCTCCCCTGGCTCAAGTACACCGAACTTCAGATGGTGGTCGATCTTGACTGGAACAACAATGGGAAAGACGACTTCTCCGAGTATAAAGAAAAATTCAGCCTCAAATCCGGCCGTTAACAGATGTCAAGGATAGAACAATGAAATTTGATTTACAGAAAAACAAATTGTTCCTCGTAACTCTGGGCATCGTGGTTGTCATCGTAGTGGTGGCTCTCGTGCTCTGGCGCGGATCGGTCAATAACCTGGACGAAGCCACCGCGGATTACTCAACAGCCAACAGCGATTACGAAACGCTGTGCAAGAACTACAACGGCGCCCCCTGCGAAGCTCTGCAAAAGGCTTACGAGGCTGATCTGGAAGCCCTGAAGAAGCAGGCTGTGGATTTCGTCGACGCGGTGAAAGCCGACCAGCTTACCATCCTCGATCCCTCCAACTTCAAGATCGAGCTCCGCAAATACGACAATCAGATCAAAGAAGAGCGCGAAAAACGCAACATCAGCATCTATCCCGGCGAGGGCTTCTCTGAATTCCTGGGCGACGTCGTCGCCAAAGAATCCGATATGCCGAAGCTTTCCGCCCAGTTCCAGATCGTGAAGGATGTGCTCGGAGTTCTTCTGGACAACGACGTTTTGGAAGTTGTCACCATCGAAAGAAACCAGGGCGAACAGATGAGCGATTATGAAGACGAAGAGGAATCTTTCGGAGGCGCCGCCGCCGCCAAGACCGAGACAGCGGTCTCGAAGTACGAAGGCATCCCCGTTTCCTTCCAGTTCGCCATCCGTCCGGATAAAATCTACAACATACTTTCCCAGCTGCGCGACAAGCCTTTCTTCTATATAGTAAGAAGCATAAGGACCGACCTTCAGCCCGAGCCCGTTGGAACGATCGAAGATCCTTCCGACATCTTGGAGCGCGTTACGGTCGACATGACTGTGGAAATGATCAAGATCAACAAGCCCGCTGAGGCCGCTAAATAAACCAGGAGGATTAGGAGATAATGAAAGCTTTAAATGAGCATTGGGAAAAACTGCTTTTCGTAGTGATCCTTCTGATCGTTTTGGTAGTGGTAGGCATGGCCTTCACAAGCCGCCAGGACGACGTTGACAGCTTTGAGGTCCGCGGCGAAGCCAAGGACGTCAAGGAAAGCGCTTTGGTCGGCATCCCCGGCTTGGTCGAGATAGCCAAAGCCAAGGCTCCCGCCCTGGTCAGGAACGTCTTCACTCATGACTGGCTCCAGAGAAGCACGGCCAACCAGGCCGCTCTGACGAGAAAGTGGGGGATCACCTGCGACGAGACCGGACAGATGATCACCTATCGTCCCGACGCCGACGGCGACGGAATGCCCAACGAATGGGAACAGAAGTACGGCCTTGACTGGACGAATCCCGCCGACGCGGAAGAAGATCCCGACAAGGACTCCTTCACTAACCTCAAGGAATATCAGCTTTCCGTCGATCTCGGAATCGAAGTGCTCCCCAAGGATCCCACCAGCCCCAACGTCGTGGCCCAGGATTGGCGCATCGGCAAGATCTATCATCCCGAACGCGACCTGCAGCTTGGCATGTTCACCAAAGGTTCTTCTCTGAAATTCAAATATAAAGGCAAAATTCTCCCCGCCGTCGAACTTTCCGGCAGCCAGGTCGAACCCGAAGAAGGCAAGATCTTCTATATAGAGAAAGTGGAAGAGGTCAACGAGACCGACAAGAAGGGCAAGGAGAAATTCGTCGATTATAAAGTTACGCTTAAAGACGGCGAAACCGGTGAGATCTTCATCTGCACCAAGAAAGACAAGAGCTTGGAGTCTTTCGGACTCGTCGAATTCGTCAGCAAGGACGACGCCAACAAGAAAGTTGTCTGCAAAGTCGGCGACGAGCTCGATGTTCCCATGATCCAGAAGACCGGCAAGGTCACCGTCATCGATGTCGAAAACAAGACTGTCACCGTCAACGCCAACGAGATTGACTACACAGTCACAGCTGAATAAAATAAATAATCAAGATATAACAACTGATGGAGTTAACGAGCATGAAAAACACAAAAGCCCTGACAGTAGTTGCAGTCGTTTTGGCTGCGATCCTGCTTCTGGCGCAGAACGTGATGGCTGAAGCTGCCGTAGACCAAGCCATGAGACAGACGGCTGCTCTTCGCGCCCAGGAACTGGCCCGCGAATTGCAGATCGAACGTCAGGAACAACGGCAGATGGCTGATCTTTTGTTCCAGCAGGCGCTTCCACTTATCGAACAGGGTGAGTACCGCAAGGCTCACACGCTTCTGTCCGAAGCCTTGAAGCGCTGCCCGAACCACGTTGAATCGAACGTGAAGATCATCGAGGTCAACAGCGCGCTTTACGATTACTACACTTCCGTAGCTAACGACAGGCTGCAGATGCGCGACTACGAGTCTGCGATCAACTTCTATCGCCAGGCCCTCGAACACAAGCAGGGCGACGAAGCTCTCAAGGGCATCAACAAGGCCCGCAAGCTTCTTGAGACCGCTGCCAGCCAGCAGCTCTCGAAGATCGTCAACACCGACCTCTCCGAAGAGGAACAGGTCTACCAGATGATCAAGCAGGCTGAAGAGAAAGTCGTCTACGGCCAGTACGAAGAAGCCAAGAGCATCCTGAAACAGGCTATCAAGCTTGAAAACGAAGATCCGCGTCCCCGCCGCATGCTGAGGGACGTCATCGCCAAGCAGAACAAGCTCATCAAGAGCGATCAGGAGCTTGAACGCTCCCAGATCATGCTCGAAGTGCTCCGCAAGATCTCCCCGGAAGCTTCCGAAGACACCGAGGAAGTAGGCAGCGAATCGACCGACGCTCCCGCGGAAGTCGCCCGCAAGGCCATGTGGACCAAACTGATGACCAAGATCCCGGCCGTCAGCCTTGACAACAACACGGTCTCCGAAGCTGTCCAGTTCCTTATCGAAGAAGGCAACGTCCCGATCGTTCTGGACGCCGCCGGCGTGAACGACAAGATCTCCCTTGACGCCGAAGGCCCGACGATCCTGACCGTCATCGAATACATCTGCGACACCGCCAATCTTAACTATATAGTGACCGGTTCCGCCGTGATCATCTCCAAAGGCGAAGGCCAGATGGAGACCAGGATCTGGACCGTCTCTCCCGGCGTTGTTTCCAAGGCCTCCGAAATCGAGACCGAAGACAACTCCTCCGACGCTTTCGGCGGCATCTTTGATACCGACACCGGCAGCGACGAGGACTTCACCGCCATGGAAACCGAGCCCGAACTGGTTCGCGCTCTGAAAGACTACATCGGCGCGGAAGTTGAAGGCAGCTCCATCTTCCTGGAACCCGTTTCCGGCACCTTGGTGGCCCGCAACACTATCAAGAACTTGGAACTCATCGACAGCTACCTGAAGAACCTCGACGAAAGCGGCGATCAGGTGCAGGTCGAGATCCAGGCCCGCTTCGTTGAGATCAGCGATCAGGACCTCAACGAGATCAGCTTCGGTATGAAGCTCAAGAGCCCCTGGAAAGTCATCAGCGCCCACAACAAGAACGGCAACGCCGTCGTGGCCAACCCGACTGACTTCACCGGCGCTCTCCGCCGTTATTCCAAGGGCTCCCGCAACAGCCGCTATTCCACGCGTCTCAATTCCATGCTGAACATGGTAGGCGCCAGCTCCGTTGGCAAGAACCAGGTCACGGATGAAGTTATCGGCTTCTTCACCAACGCCCTCACCGACCCCGAGGTCGGCTTGATCTTCAACGCCATCGACAACAAGACTAACGCTGACATCCTCTCCGCTCCTTCAGTTACCACCGTCAGCGGCCAGCCTAGAGTCACCATCAAGCAGATCACCGAGGTCATGTACCCCGAAGATTACACAGTCTACAAACCGGCTATCATTTACAGCAACTCCCAGTCCTTCAGCATGCTCAACCCGAATGTGACTGAAGTCAGCGCCATGCCCGGTTACGCCACTGTTGAAAGCACTCTTAAAGAAGATGTAGGTATCGAGCTTCAGGTTTCCCCGATCGTTGCCGACGACAAGCGCACGGTCAGCATGGACATCACCTGCAAGACCTCTTCCGAGATCGAGCCCCGCACGGTTTCCGTTTATGTCGGAAACGAAGCTCTCGGCGTCGACCCCATTGAACTCGATATCCCGCGTTTCAAGTTCTCCGAAGTCAAGACTCAGGTCGTGGTCGCCGACGGCGAGACCGTGGTCCTGGGCGGCATGGTCACCGAGGCTCTCCGCCAGTACAAGGACAAAGTTCCTTTCCTGGGCGACCTCCCCTTGATCGGCCGTTTCTTCAGAGCTGAAGGCAGCTTCAATGAAAAGAAGCATCTTCTGATATTCGTCAAGACCAATATCATTACTCCGACCGGCGAACTCTACCGCGACCGCGTCGCCAGCAAACTGGCTTCCTCCCTCGAACAGGAACGCGCCGACTATGAAGAAGGCGAACAGGTCTCCGAAGGCGAAGAAGGCGAAGAAGAGAGCAGTGAAGTTGAAGATTCCACCGAGTCCGAAGAAACCACTGAAGTGACCGGCGATTCCGAAGAGGAAGAAACCGAGGAAACTTCTGAGGAAGAAACTGAGGAATCCACCGAGGAATCCACTGAGGAATAATTTAAATGGCAAATAAAAAAGATATAGACTTTGGAGGTCTTATGAACAAAAATATGCTGAAAATGAGCCTTATCATCGGGCTGGTCGCACTGGCGGTCTCTCCGCTTTTGGCTGCCGATGATCAGACGTTTGAGCAGAAGGAACAGCAGCTTCTCAGCGCCGCTGAACCCGAAGTCCAGACCGAAGCCAAGGCCGAGACCATCGAAATCCCCAAGGAAGTCGGTGAGGAAGACGGTTTTTGGACCAAAATCAAAAAAGCCTTCGCCACCAAAGAGGAGAAGCCGGATCTTGACAACAAGACCGAGCAGGAGATCCAGGTTTTGATGTTTGAAGGCCGCACTTATTACCGTAAGGGCGAGTACCAGAAGGCTCTCAACACCTTCGCGGAAGTCACCAAGCGCGATCCTTACAATCCGCTGGCCCGCCGCTATATGAGCAGCTGCAATGAAAAGCTTCTCCGCATCGAGGAAGACAACGTCGACCTGACCGCTCTCCAGCGCATCCAGGATATCGAGAAGAGCATGCTTATCATGACCGAAAAGCAGAAAGACCGCGATGAAGCCGTCTCCAACGCCGGCATCTCCACCGTCACTGACGAGAAGATGAACCGCGTTATCAAGGAGCTCAGCTTCGTCGATGAGCCGATGGTGAACGTTCTCGAATCCATCCGCGATGAAGCGAACCTTAACCTGGTCATGCAGCCGGCTGCCGCCAACTCCATCCAGAACGCGACGCTGACTCTCTCTCTTCCCAACGTCTCCGTGGCCGACGCCCTCGATATGATCTGCAAGCTCAGGAAACTGAACTACAGCGTCGACGGCGAATCCATCACGATCACGACTCAGGACTCCGCCCGCATCATCAGCAGAACCTTCCGTCTGTCCCGCGGCCTTGATTCCATCGAAGTCCTAAACAAGGAATCTCTGCGCACCCCGACCGACAAGGCCAAAGAGCTTCTGCGCCGCATCGGCGTGACGGAAGTGAAAGACGCCTCCGTCGTGTACGACGCCAGAACCAACCAGCTGATCGTTCGTAACACCGCCGAGAACCTGGCCCTCATTGAGAAGTTCCTCAAGAACTTCGACAAGACGCCGTCTCAGGTCGAGATCGAAGCCCGCTTCGTCACCGTCGCCAACGACGATATGAACGAACTGGTCTTCCGTCATTTCCTGACCCACAACTATCGTTGGAACCGCAAGGACAAATACGGCGACAAGTACTATCTTGAGGCCCCCAACAAAGAGCGCGAGATGACCTCCGGTCTCCGTTACATCCGTTCCTTCATGGATGATGACGCCTACGACCCCGTGGGCTCCGCCTACAGACTTCCGGATATGGTCGACACCGGTAGCGACTACGGCGATTACATGAGCGTTGCCAAGCTGCGCCCCAATCAGCCTGCCTACGGCAATCCTGCTGTCGACGACATCCAGTCGATGTACTCCAGCCTCGAGCAGAACACCGGCACCGCCAACGAGTATAAGCGCAAAGCCCAGTCTTCCTACCAGGCTATGCAGAACTTCTACCGTCAGTATCAGAGCATCCTCGACAACAGCAGCGCTCCCAACAGGAGCTTCTATATGAACCAGCTCGAGACTCTGAGATCCAACTACTACTCCAACGCCCAGAGCTATGTTGACGCCCTCGGTTCCATCGCCGGCAGCCAGTCCAGCATCGCCAACGCGAATGTCACCGACGTCGTCGCCAACGACGGCCTCGGCAAAGTCTTCGATATCAGCGGCGTTCTTGGCCCCGCCCAGTACCGCAGCGTGATCTACGCCCTCGCCAACCAGGAAGGCGTCGAGACGATCTTCGCTCCGAAAGTGACGGTCGTTTCCGGCAACCGCGCCGAACTGAAAGAGGTCATCAGAGTTCGTTACAACAAGACCATCGAAGAAGCTGAAGACCAGGACGTCGACGTTGGTGACGCTCAGTCCGTGATCTACGACTACGCTGTTACGCCGAAAGACTGGGAAACCAGGGAATACGGCACGAAGCTGGTCGTGACCCCGTCCGTGCAGACCGACGAACGCACGATCGAACTGGAAGTCAACCCCGAGGTCTCCGACCTCTTGGGCTTCCGCAGATTCGTGTCTTCTCGTAACAACGTTTACGAACTGCCCCAGTTCTTCGTCCAGAACCTGAAGACCACCGTCTTGGTCAACGACGGCGACACTCTGGTCATGGGCGGCCTTATGAAGAACGACCTGATCCGCACCAAGGACCGCACGCCTATTCTGGCTGACCTGCCCTGGATCGGACGTTTCTGGCGCGGTGAATCCGAGGTTGCCAAGAAATCCAACCTCTTGATCTTCATCAACGCCAAGCTGGTCGATCCTTCCGGTACGCCGCGCCGCGGCGCCACCGTCAAGACGGCTCC
>DFCM01000125.1:0-654 GCA_002366995.1 bacterium UBP3_UBA3054
AGGTTCCCCATGATGAACCAGGGCGCGAAGGCCGGACCGGGGAAATACTCTTTCAAGCCCTCTTCGCTCACTCCCAAGTCAGTCCAGACTTTCCTGGCCACCGCCTGATAGCCAACCATCGCCAGCGGCATGTTTACGCCGTGCAGCGCCAGCCAATCTAATTCCTCCTCCCAGCGATCCCACTTCCAATACGGCGCGGTGTAACCGAAGGTACAGACGTTGAAATGATGCCTAAACTTGTGCGGCGTCCCCCCGACGGTCAACTCGGCATCCGGATAATTCTCCACTTTAGGATGCCTCTGCTGCCACGTCACCATCACGCCCGCATGATCTTTCAAATACTCATAGCAGCCTCGAACGATAGCGAGATCGTTCTCCCCTTTGACGAAGACTTTCCCGTCTCTAGCCTCATAGGAAAACGTATCGAAAAGATTCGTATCGAAAGACGGAGCGTAAGCAAGCTTAAAATGGCTCGCGTCGCCGAAGACTCTCTCCAAAACTCCGTAAGCCGCCGCCGGCCTTTTGCCGCCGCCCTTTTCACAGGCGCAAAGAGCCAAAACCAAAATGACCAAAAATTTTTTCATCGATAACCAGCCCGTTTTTGGTGAGAAGAGCTTATTTTCGGGGATGGGATTTGTCGTAGACTTCTTTGAG
>DFCM01000125.1:774-40653 GCA_002366995.1 bacterium UBP3_UBA3054
ATGGAGGCGTGGCCAAGCATGGTCTGGACGCTTCTTAAGTCGGCTCCGTTGTCGAGAAGGTGCGTGGCGAAGCTGTGGCGGAAGACGTGGGGCGTCACGTGCTTGTCGATGCCGGCCATTGCAGCGTAGTTGGCGATGAGGCGCTCAATGGTGCGCGGAGAGAGTTTTCCCTTCGGGCCCGGGAAGCAGGGGCTGTTGTGTCCCCTGGAAGGATATTCGGGGTTGTTGAAGTAGTTGTTGAGGGCGCGCATCGCAAGTTCGCCAAGCAGGACGTATCTCGTCTTGTTGCCTTTGCCGACGACTCTCGCGGCGTGTTCGTCCATATCGAGCATGCCGTGGGTAAGATTCACAAGCTCGGAAAGACGAAGACCGGTGGAATAGAAGAGCTCCATGATAGCTTCGTCTCTCAAGCCTTCAAGAGTTTCCTGATTCGGCATGGAGAGTATTTCCTCGACTTCCTTCAAGGTAAGCACGGTGGGAAGCGGTTTGCCGCGCTTAGGCGTTGTGAGGCTGGTGGCGGGAGAGGCTTTGATATTCCTTCTTCTGAAATGGAAGCCAAAGAAGGAACGGATGGCGGAGGCCTGTCTCGCTACGGTCTTGGGATCGTGGTCTTTTTCCGCGACGGAGTCGGAAAGAAAAGCGCGCAGATCTTCCCTTTGAATGTCTTCAAGGCTGGGAAGCTTGCCGCATTCGTTGAGGAACGCGACGAAGCCGTCGAGATCCCTTTTGTAGCTCACTATGGTCCTGGGACTGTAACGCCGCTCGCTCTTGAGGTACTCTAAGAATTGTTCTATAGCGGCAGAAAGTTCCATGATCTTTTTAGTAAGTGAAGTTGCAGTCGATGTTCTCTAAGAACGGCGCCTTCTCGTCTTTGGGAGACGTGATCTTCGGGAGATCAGGCAGAGGCCATTCAACGTTGACGGTCGGATCGTCGTAGCGAAGACCGCCTTCCGCTTCGGGATGATAGAACTCGGTGCATTTGTAATGGAAGACCGCTTCGTCGCTGACGACGCAGAAACCGTGGGCGAAACCTTGCGGTACATAGAGGGATTTCTTATTCTCTTCGCTGAGAAGGTCGCCTACCCATTTGCCAAAATAGGGAGAGCCTTTCCTAAGGTCGACGGCGACGTCGAAGACTTCGCCTCTGACAACTCTTACGAGCTTGCCCTGGGAATAAGGGTTCTTCTGGAAGTGCAGGCCTCTCAAAACGCCCTTGCGGCTTGAGCTCATGTTGTCCTGCACAAAATTGGTGGGTATGCCGGCTTCCTTGAAAAGATCGGCGCGGTAGGTCTCCATGAAGAAGCCCCTGTTGTCGCCGAACACATCCGGCTCGATCAGTTTGACGTCCGGAATAGCAAGAGAAATTATCTTCATTTTAATTTTTTAGTCGCGATAACGATAAGTGATACGGCCCTTCGTCATGTCATAGGGAGACATTTCCAGTTTGACGCGGTCGCCGGCGACGATCTTGATGAAGAAGTGACGCATCCTGCCGGAAATGTGGGCAAGCACTTCCATGCCGTTGTCGTCGAGTTTGACACGGTAGAGCGTGCTGGGCAGAACTTTGGTCACGACGCCCTCAACTTCGATTACATCATCTTTAGCCATAAATAAAGATAGTTGGTTAAATTGCGAATATAATAGCAGAAGAAGGGTTTAATTGCAAGAAAAATCATCGCTGAAATGAGATTCCCGCCAGGCCTTGTTGGCGGCAACGTCTTTTTTGACCACGATGTTTTTGCCGCCGGCGACCAGAACCGAGCCGGCTTTGGCGTTCCTGGGTTTGGAAACGAACTTTTTATAAGTGTAGATGACGTCCACTTTCGCAAGGTCAGGAGCTTTGGAAAGGGCGGCGCAGAGCTCGGCCGCTTCCTTCCAGGCGGTGGGCGTGATCTCTCTTCCCTTCTCCGCTCTTATGATAGCGTGGCTTCCGGGATAGTCCCTGACGTGCAGCCAGCCGTCGTTGCCGTTGGCGAGGCGGATGGTGACGTAATCGTTGTCGCTCGCGCTGCGGCCGATGATTATTTTAAAGCCGTCGCTTGAAGTGCAGCGGTAAACTTTGTATGGGCCGTCTGGATTAGCTTTCTTTTGGGGCTTCTCTTTCTTTGCCGGCTTGTCTTCATCCGGGCTGTTCAGAGTTTTAAGTTCGGCCAAAGAGCAAACTGAAACTTTTTCGAGCTTTTCTTTCAGTACGGCGAGTTCCGTTTCCGTCGCGTCATGGCGCTTTTGGAGAGTTTCGAAACCTCGTTCGGCTTTTTGGGCAAGCTGGTAATAGTGTGTGACGTTGTCTTTGGGTGATTTGCCCTCCAAGAGTTTTATTTCTATGGTTGGGGCGTCCGGTTCGAAAACGTCCTGGAGCTCGATGCTCGTTTGCCTTGGGGAGATCTGGTTGTAGTTTATCTTAAGAAGGTCGCCCAATCTGCGGTAATGGTCGGCGTTCTGAGCTTTTTGGAGATCTTCCTCAATCTTCTGAAGCTTCTTTTCCGTCTTGGAAAATTCTTTCTGCAGCTTCCTCGTGAGAGCGTCCCTGATGAGAGAAGTCTCGATCTCTTCCGCTTTTTGCTTAAGCTCCTCCAAGGTGATCGTTCCCCATTCGTAGCCGGTGGTCCTGTCGGGAGGAGGCGTGTAGGCTTCCTTGGCTTTCAGCTTTTTGCAGCTGGTGGCTTCCACTACGCCGCATTCGTCTAAGAGCGTGGCGTGGGCGCCCGCGAAATGGAGATGGAGTATCCTTCTGTCTGAGAAGTAGAGACTCACTATGGAAGTCTCGGGATGAAAAACGAGCTTCTTAAGGTCGACGTCTTTTAAGGTGAGCGCCAGGGTACCAAGCTGGTCGGTCGCCTCGGGATACTCTTCCTTGGGAGAAGAGTCGCAAAGAAGCACGGCGTTAATGGGATTGGGAGCGAGGTAGAGATAATGAGTTTTGCTGCCTTCGAGACGCAAGACCCAGACCAGACCGTGCCAAAGGCCCAGCTTCCGTAAACTGAGAGGCAGAGGAAGGTCCATACCTACACTCCCAGAGCGTCGTAGAGAGCGAAGACTTTCCTGGCGTTGGTCTCCGCGTCGAAACTCCTCTTGGCGAACTCAGCGGCTTCCTTGCCGCAATTGATTCTCAGCTCGTTATCCTCGATGAGGCGCTGCAGTGCGTCGGCAAGCGCTTTGTGATCGAAAGGCTTGACGGTAAGGCCGGTCTCTCCGGGAATGATCTCTTCGCCCGGGCCGTCGATATCGAAAGCGACGGCGGGTTTGCCGGCCGAGCTTGCCTCGGCGATCAATCTTGAGAAGTGCGGTTCCAGGAAAGGCACGGCGAGCACGTCGCAGGCCGAGACGAGAGGATCGACGTGCGTGGAAGGCCCGCAGTACGTGACCTTGTCCCAGATGGCGAGCCTGTCGGTCAGAGCCCTCAATTTGTCGGACCAGGAGAGCATGTTGGTTATGCGGCGCCAGAGAGGATATTCCTTGGGAAGCTCTATGGGGCCGACCAGCGCAAGATGGAAATTGACGCCGCGGGCTTTCAGGAGCGCGGCGGCCTTGAGAAGCTTGTGCACGCCTTTGGCTCTAGTGAAGCGTCCGAAGTAGCCGATCAGCTTCTTGTCGGGATCATCCCCTACCAGGGTGTTCCTGAAATTCGCGTCAGGCTCGACATTCTGGTAGGCCTTGACGTCGATGAAGTCGAAGACGTCGGTCGTGGGAACGTCTTTTCTTATGCGCCAGCGGCGGTGTTCGCTGGGAAGCATGAAGACGAAGGCGTTGCCCCAGCGCTTCGTATAGTGGCGCATCAGCATCCTTCTGAAGCCGACGTATCCGTGGGAAAGGACTTCCAGGACATTTACGACGACCGGCTTGCCGGTGGCGTGCGCCGCTTTGAGGATGCCGGGGACCACGATGGTGTTGATGTGGATGAGGTCGGGGTTCACTTCCTTGAAGATGCGCTTGGCAGTGCGGTAGGAAGTGAACTGCCCTTTCGTCATACGGTAGATCAGATGCGGCTTCTTGATGCCGTAGAAACCGTCCGAGATATGCAGGAAGGGAATGGCCCTCTGGTCGATGATGACCTTGTATCCGTTCTTTTCGAAAAGATCGGACGCCGAGCTTTTCCTGATGCACCAGATGACGGGGTCGTATTTCTCCTTGTCGAGATGCCTCAAGAGTTCCAGCAGAAGCTGCGGGGCGCCGCCCATGCCGGAGCCGTGGTGCACGAAAAGAATCTTTTTCCTTGCGTCAGCCATACTAATGGCTTATTTCGTCCTGAAGGCTTTTATCTCTTGGGCTATCATCTTCACCAGTTCGACCCTCGACTCGTAGCTCGCCCAGGAGATGTGGGGCGTAAGGATCATCTTGTCGGGATCGTTAAGCTGGAAATAAGGATGATTGAAAGGCAGCGGTTCCTGGGTGTAAGTGTCGCTGGCCGCGCCGGAAATGGTATAGTCGTTCAGACACTGCACAAGGTCCTCTTCGTTTATGATCCCCGCGCCGCCGAAGTTCATTACGCAGGCCGTAGGCCTCATGAGCTTCATCATCTTGTTGGTGATGAGGTTTATCGTCTGGGAGTTGGCCGGGGCGTGCACGGAAAGGACGTCGCTGCGCCTCATAAGATCCTCTATTGAGACAGCCTCGTACTTGCCGGTCGGCTCCTCGTCCCTCAGAGGATAATAGATTATCTTCATTCCCAGCGTCGTAGCCATCTCGGCCACTTTGTTGCCTATCTTTCCCATGCCGATGATGCCCCAGGTCTTGCCGACGATGTCGAAGAAGTTTTGAGAGCTGTCGGTGAAGGAATGGCTCCTGGAATAGGCGCCGGATTTGACAGACTTGTCGAAGTAATGGAATTTGCAGACAAGGTTCAGCATCGCGGCGACCGTGCACTGCGCTATGGAATTGACGGCGAACCCCGTGATCCCGACGACCTTGATGCCGTTCTGTTTGGCGTACTCCAGATCGATGTTGGGAATGTTGGAGTCGATCGTAACGATCAGCTTAAGATTGCGGGCGCGCTCCATGTTGATGGCGCGGATCGGAACGTGGCTGGCCACGACGCATTCGCAGTTTTTGATACGTTCAGTAAGATCGAGAGCGCCTGAGCTGGCGTAGACCATGAGAGCCCCCTGCTCTGCGATGGGCGAGAGATCAAGCATGCCGAGCGAGTCGGCGTCCAGGAATACTATGTTGAACATAAATTAAAATTGGTTGGTTGATTATACGGTTGGATATCTCTACTAATCGGTCAAATTATAACAGAATTCAACTTAAAATGGAAGGATAATCTATCCTAATTTTTCTTTTTTAAAAGCATGAAGGCCGCAAGCACAAAAATGATCGGGAACGAAGGTTCCGGAAGGTCTGGGGCGCAAACAGTTAAGTTGTCGATATAAAAGCCCGCTTCTCCTTCCACGTTTATGTCGAACATGTCTATCTCTTTTTCAAAGTAACGTTCTTCCAGCGGCAGCTCTCCCTCGTCGAATTCTATGGTGTCCGCATTGAGGCTGATCGACTTGACGCAGTAAACCGCCTGGGCGGTGTCCACGACGACGGAGAGGTCGTTCCATTCGCCCAGGGGGGCTTCCATCAGCGTTGTCATCTCCCCTCCCATCACGCAGGAGAGAACGCTTGTCCCGCTGTACTGGTCCGAGGTTATGTAAAGCGGGAAATTGCCCTTCAAGTTTTTGTCCATGTCTCTTAACGCCGCGTTGTCGCCGCTTATCCTTACTTTCGCTTCGCCCTCGGAATCATCCATGAGATAGTGGAACTTAATTTTGTATTCGGAGTTTACTGGTATCTTGAGGGAGGTTCTGGCGTAGCCCTGTCCTCCCATGTAAAGGGAGAGATCCTTTACCTGTTGGTCTCCCTTGGCTTTCCAGGTGTCCTGGCCGTCCACGGGACCCTCATGGAAGAAAGGCTCCTCGAAGTCAGCGGTGTAGTACCAGTCACCCTTTGAGAAAGTGTAAAGGGAAGTGAGCGAACCGCTCATGGTCCTTTCCAGGTCGGCGTAGTCCATGACGACTCTGGAACGATAGAAAGCGTCCGCGAGATAATTCTTGTAAAGCACGAAGCGTACAGTTGAGGAACGCGAGACCGTACCGCTCACGGAGTAAGGCAGGAAGCAGTCGGGATGGTCGAGCACGGATAGCGCGTAGTCAAAATCCAGATTGCCGTAGTTGTTGACCGTCGTGGCGACAAGGTTGGTGATGCCTTCGCCGCCCAAATTCGTGACAGTCCCCCAGCTGGGGATGGGCGCGTTCTTTCTGGGCAGGATCTCCACCGTGAAATCGTCCAAGTAGAGCATCGCGTCAACGACTTCTGAACCGGCGCCGCTGATGGCGAACTTGTCAAAATAAGTCGTGGGGTTTGTGAAGTCGTTGGGCATGTTGCGCAGCGGAACGCCATCCACATAGTTGGTGGTCAAGTCACCGAAGGTCAGGCTCGTCAGCACGTACCGGCTGTAATCCAGCGTGAAGGAGAAGGGAAACCACTCGTCGGTGCTGGTGCCAAATTCACCTATAAGGGGATACTCTTCCTCGCGGCTGCAGAAATGGTAGATGAAGAGCTGGCCGTCGCGGACTCTGAACTCGAAATCGGCGGCGTTGTTCCAGTAGTTCTGACGGAGTGAGAAGCTATTGTTGTCGCTCTCGGAATTCTTGAAGAGCATCATGCTGACTCTTACGATGGCATTCTCGGGAGTATGAACCGCGCAGGTGTAGCCGTCCCAGCCGGAGCCCCTGACGTAGTGTGCGCAGGCGCCGCTATATCCGAAGTCCACGTTGGTCACGATCATCTCATTGAAGAGCTTGCCGTAGCCGTCGTCCTTCTTGCCGTCCCAGCGGAACTGCCCCGTTATTTCGCCTTCCGTCATATAGGGAGCTTCGAAATTCTCACGGAAAAAGACGCGGCCGGACCCCGCCCTCAAAGTCACTGTCTTCTGGCCGTAAGAACCAAAGTCCACGAGAAGCGTAGTCTTGTAGTAGCCGTTCGTCATGGCGCCGCTGTCAAGGGCAAGCTCTATCTCACAGGCCGCGGCGCAGACGCCGTTGGTCTCATCAAAAAGCAGCCATTCCGGATGCTCCGTTGCCGTGACGGAATAGTTGAAGTAGCCGCCGCCGTTGTTGGAGATGAGGAGCGTCTTCGTGCTCTCCTCCGGCGTGTACTCAATGTTCTCTGAGCTGAGATTGGGGATCGGCTCGTAGAGGCTCTCGTAGGCCGCCTCGATGTCGTCTATGGGCGAGCACTTGGGAGGGCCTCCGCCGAAAACGCCCACACCGAAATAAGTGACGTCGTATTCGTCCAGCACGAAATTTTCCGGAGTGTTGGTCACGCTGTTGACGATGACATTCATGAGCCTGCGCCCAGGGTAAGAGATGTTCAGCTCCACGGACGTGAAGTTCTGGTCGCCTATCCCGCCGACGCCATAGTCCTCGGAGCCGCCCTTGAAATAAAAGGTGCCGCCGTTGCGGAAGCAGTAGAGCGCTCTCCCCTCCTCGCCGTCACCCAGCATGATGCCGGCCATGTTGTATGAGGATTTGATCTTGAAACGGATACTCAGGACGCCGGAATCGGTGAAGACCGAAGGCTGCGTGCCCAAAGGGATCCAGACGCCGGAGTCGTCGTAATAGTCGCCTGTCATTTTCCTAACGCCCAGACACTTGGTCGTAACGTTGGTTACGTCGTAATAATAATGCTCCTTCATGTCTTCCCGATAGTACTTCAGATCGTCGCGCTGCGAGAAGAAATCGCCCTCTGAGTAGCTCTCGAAGTCCTCGCTGAAGAAGACCGTCGGTTCAGCTTTTAAATTGGACGATATAACAAGCAAAACGAAAAACAGCAAAAGTTTTTTCATGACAAAGCGAATGGGTTATTTATCATCTAATATTCTAATATTTTTCAACCGTGAGACAATGTTTTTTTAAGACATGCCCCGCTTCAAAATTAGAACATCAGATCAGGCTTTTCAGTTTTGCCAATATCAGATCGATATCTGATTGCGGAGTGGAAGCGCCGGCCGTGACGCCTATCCTGCGGTAAGGTGTGAGCTCTTTCGGCTCCCAGTTCGCGGGATCTGTAACGAAGAAAGTCGCTTTGCCGCTGCCTCTGCAGATCTCGGCGAGACGGTTGCTGTTCGCGCTGCCAATACCTCCTATGACGACCATGGCGTCGCAAGTCTCGCAAAGGGAAAGCGCTTCCTTCTGGCGCTTTTCGGTCGCCTGGCAGCGCGTGTTGCGGATCTTGGCGGAGGGGAATTTATTAAGGATCGCCTTCGTGACCGCTTCGAAAGTGGAACTGTCGAGCGTCGATTGGCAGACGACCGTGAAAGGCTTCGTAAAATTCAAAGAGGCGACTTCCGCTACGGTGCTGACGACCGTCCCTTCTTTGGCGAAACTCATGAGTCCCGTCACTTCCGCATGCCCCTTGTCGCCCAATATAACGACAGGCTCCCCTTCTTTAGCGGCGCGCTCTATGATCTTCCTTATGGCGATGACGTGAGGGCATGTGCCGTCGAGAATGTCGAGAGCGTGATCGTTCAAAAGGTCGTACTGCTCTTTGGGGACGCCGTGGGCCCTGACAAGAAGCTTCGCGTTTTTTGGAAGCTTCGCTATCTCTTCCTCGCCGAGCGAGGAACTGAGGACGCTCATGCCCTTTTTTCCCAGGGCTTCTATGACGGAAGGATTGTGGATCAAGGGGCCGAGCGAGCAGAGCGCTTTATTAGGCTCCTTTTCCAAAGAGTCGTTGGCAAGCTGCACCGCGCGTTTGACTCCCGCGCAGAAACCGGCTTCCTTGGCGACAATGATCTCGCGTTCCATCATTCCTCCTCAACCTTTACCTGGATACGTTCGTAACGTCTCAAGGAAGACGTGATCTTCTCGACGTAAGTGGCGTATTCCTCTTCGCTGACGTTGCCGAGGCAGGGCGCGCAGCAACGCTCTATCTGGTAATAGAGGCAGGGCTTGCCCTTTTTCAGCTGATTGACTGTGCAACGCCTTAATTTGAAGCGGTCGCGGTAGCGCCGCAAAAGTTCGTCGGCGGAAACGCCCACTATGAAAGGGCCGAAGTAGCGGCTGCCTTTTTTCAAATGACGATGCGCCGGAATAAGCCTGGGGAAAGGCTCGAGGACCGTCAGTTCCAGGGAAGGATAGCTCTTGTCGTCGCGCCCCATAACGTTGTAGCGCGGCAGATATTTCTTGATGAGTTCATCCTCAAGCAGAAAAGCCTTCGCTTCGTTTCCGGTGATCCTGAACTCGATCTTCCTCACCTTCTCGACAAGGAAAGGCACGCTCCTTCTTCCGTCCCCGCCGGGACGGAAATACTGCTGCATCCTCAGCTTCAGGTTCACGGCCTTGCCGACGTAGATGACGGTCCCCTCCTCGTCGTACATGAGATAGACTCCGGTCGCTTTGGGAGCGTCTTTGTAACCCGGAGCGGTCTCCATTACGCTGATAGGCTCATCAGAGGAAACGGCCATTTACTTGACGGCGGGACGACCTATGCTGTAATAAGTGAAGCCCAGTTCCTTCATTTCGGAGGGCGAATACTGGTTGCGGCCGTCGAAGATGACGGGCTGCTTCAGGAGCTCTTTGATGCGCGGGAAATCCGGAACTCTGAATTCGTTCCATTCGGTCAGGAGCATCAGGGCGTCGCAGTCTTTGAGCGTTTCGTACGCTTCCTCGCAATAAGTGATCGTGTCGCCGAAGACAGCCTTGGCGGTCTCTTTCGCCACCGGGTCGTAGCCCTTGACCTTCGCTCCGGCTTCCAGGAGCAGTTTTACGATGACCTGCGAAGGAGCGTCGCGCATATCGTCGGTCTGAGGTTTGAAAGCCAGCCCCCAGAGGCCGAAAGTCTTGCCCTTCAGGTCGCCCTGGAAATGTTCCTTGGCCAATTCGAAGAGCAGTTCTTTCTGCTTGGCGTTGACCTTTTCGATGGCGTCGATCATGATCGGCTCATAATCGTTCTCCCTGGCCGTGGCGGCCAGAGCCTTCACGTCTTTGGGGAAGCAGGAGCCGCCGTAGCCGATGCCGGAATAGAGGAAGCGGCGTCCGATGCGGGAGTCGAGGCCCATCGCGATCCTGACCTTCGTAACGTCCGCTCCGACTTTCGAGCAGATGTTTGCGATCTCGTTCATAAAGGAGATCCTGGCGGCCAGCATGCAGTTCGAGGCGTATTTGCACATCTCGGCGGACTTGTTGTCCATGACAAGGATGTCGGCGCCGGATTTGGTGAAGGGATCGTAGAGGATGCGCATAATTTCGGCGGCCTTCTCGCTGGTCGTTCCGATGACCACGCGCTCAGGTTTAAGAAAATCATCCAAAGCCGCGCCTTCTTTCAGGAACTCAGGGTTCGAGACAACGTCGAAAGGCTGCGTGGTGCCCTGGGAGAGCACTTCCTTGACCTTCGCGGCCGTGCCGACGGGGACCGTGCTCTTGTTGACGACGATCTTGTAGCCGTTGAAGTAGGGCGCGATCTCTTTCATGACCGCCCAGACGGCGGAAAGATCCGCTTTGCCGTCCTTCCCGGTCGGGGTTCCCACCGCGGAGAAGATCACGTCGGAATTCTCGATGGCATAGCGCATGTCGATCGTGGGAATGAGACGCTTGGCGGCCAGGTTGCGCTTGACCATCTCCTCCAGGCCCGGCTCGAAAATGGGTATCTCGCCCCCTAGAAGTTTTTTGATCTTCGCCTCGATCTTGTCGACGGTAATGACAGTGTTGCCGCTGTCAGCGAAACAGGTGGCGGCCACAAGGCCGACGTATCCGGTACCAATCACTGCAACTTTCATTTTACGCTCCAGTATTTATCGAATGACTTTCAAAAATTTTCTCTTGCCGACTTTCAGGATGAAGCTGTCGGCTTTCGGCATGGTAAGGTTGAAGCCCGTGACTTTCTCGCCGTCGCAGGTCACGCCGCCCTGCTGGATGACTCTCCTGGCTTCGCTCTTCGTGGCGGCCAGTTTGTTCTCGACGAGAAGCTCGAGCAGATCAAGCTCGGGGACTCCGCCCTCTTTGAGTTTGTATTCCGGAATGTCGTCCGGGATCTCTTTGTTGCTGAAAACATTTTCAAAATTGGCGATGGCCGCGTCCGCGGCTTCCTTGCCGTCGTAGATCTCGGTGATGGCGTGCGCCATGGCTTTTTTCACCGTCATCGGGTGGACGGTGCCGTCCTTGACGCCCTTTTTCCATTCCGCGATCTGCTCCATGGGGACGTCGGTCAGAAGCTCGAGGTACTTGAACATCAGTTCGTCGTTGACGGACATCAGTTTGCCGACTTTCTCGTTGGGAGGATCGGCGATGGCGACGTAGTTGCCGTAGGATTTCGACATCTTCCTTACGCCGTCAAGGCCTTCCAGCAAGGGCATGGTGAGGCAGACCTGAGGTTCCTGGCCCGCTTCCCTCTGCAGGTCGCGGCCGACCATAAGGTTGAAGGTCTGGTCATTGCCGCCCAGCTCCACGTCGGCTTTCAGGACGACCGAGTCATAGCCCTGCATGAGAGGATAGACAAATTCGTGCATGTGGATGGGAAGATTGGCCTGGAAACGCTTCTGGAAATCGTCGCGCTCCAGAGTTCTCGCCAAAGTCGCCTGCGCCAAAAGCGCGATCACTTCCTTGAAAGTCATCTTCGAGAACCATTCCCCGTTGTAGCGGACGATAAGCTTGTCTCTGTCGAGGATGCGGGAAGCCTGCTCAAGGTAGTGCTCGGCGTTTTTAAGGACCTGCTCCTCCGTGATCTGCGGGCGCGTTTTGTCGCGGCCGGTCGGGTCTCCTACCTGCGCCGTGAACGAGCCGATCAGAAGCACGGCCTGGTGGCCGAGATCCTGGAACTGCCTGAGTTTTCTAAGGACCACGGTAAAGCCCAAGTGAAGGTCGGCGGCCGTCGGGTCGACGCCCAGCTTGACGATCAAGGGTTTTCCCTTGGCAAGTTTCGTTTTAAGTTCTTCCCTTTCCGTAATGGTCATGGCGCCTCTTTCCAGGACCGCCATCTGTTCCTCAACTGGTCTCATGTTTATCCTCTATTTATTTTTACGTGATTTTATCAGAAGCTTTGAATTATGGCAATTTACTGGCCGTCCCTCACTCCGTGCAGAAGCATCTTCATCTGCGCCATCTTCTCCTCGCTGGCGGCCATGATGAGAAGCTCGTCGCCTTCCTGGATGACCGTGGAGCCGTTCGGCGTGATGAAGTCGCTGCCTCTCTTTATGCCCATGACAAGGCAGGATTTGGGGAAGGACATGGAGAGAAGCGAACGGTTGATGCACTGGTCTCCCGGACATACGGTGAAACTGTCAAGGTTCGACTGGAAGGAATCGGAGACTTCCAATCCGAAATCGCTGGTCTTGCTCTTGTCCTCGGGGATGGTGACGTCCAGAAGCTTTCCGGCCCAGACTAAGCTCGAGCCCTGGAAAAGCACCGAGGAGAAGGAAATGCAGCAGACCATGAAGAAGATCGCCCGCGCCATCGGGTCGTGAACGCCGAAAGCGACAAGAGGATACGTCGCGAAGACGATCGGCACGGCGCCCCTCAAGCCCACCCAGGAAACGAAGAGCTTGTCCTTTATGGGCATCTTGAAAAAGTGCAGGCACAGGAAAACGGAGATGGGGCGAGCCACGAACATCAGAAGCGCCGAGACCGCGAGTCCGAAGCCGATGTAAGGCTTGAAACGCTCGAAGGGCGCCGCCAGAAGTCCCAGCATAATGAACATCGTGATCTGCATGAGCCAGGCGAAGCCGTCGAAGAAACGCGACATGCTTCGCTTGTGAATGATGTTCGCGTTGCCCAGGACCATAGCGGAGATATAGACTGCCAGGAAGCAGTTGCCGCCAAGGTGCTCCGCCGCGGAGTAAACGATCAAGGTCATGCTGATGACCAAAACGGAATAGAGACCGTCCGCCTCCAGCCTGATGCGGCGCATGATGAAACTCATGCCGTGTCCCAGCGTATAGCCTACGAAGGCGCCGACGATCATGCCTTTCGCAAGCGTAATGAGCATATTGCCCGGCGCGCACTGCCCCATGCACAGGTCGATGCAGGTTACGGTCAAAAAGTATGCCATCGGATCGTTAGAGCCGCTCTCAAGCTCCAAGAGAGGCCTGAGGTCGTTCTTGAAGTCGAGGTTCTTGGTCCTGAAGATGCCGAAGACGCTCGCCGCGTCGGTAGAGGAAACGATGGATCCGAGAAGAAGAGCGTAAGGCCAGGTGAAGTTCTTCCAATGGAAAAGATAGGCCAGAAGCATTGTCAGCGAGCCCAGTATCCCCGCCGTGACGAGAACGCCGATCGTGGACAGAATGACCCCCTTGTAGAGGATCGGTTTTATCTTGTAGAACTTCGTCTCCAGGCCGCCGTAGAAGAGGATGAAGATAAGAGCGAAGTCGCCCAGGCCTCTCGCCACCGCGATGCTCGAGAAATCGAGTCCGTACTCCCCTGCCAGGAATCCCACAAAAAGGAAAAGCGCGAGGATCGGGATGCCGGTGCGGCTGATCGTTCGGCTGAAGATGATCGACAGGAAGAAAAGGATCGCGCCGATAAGAAGGAAGTTTTCCGTCGACAGCTTGATGAAGCCTTTGGCGGTCTCCGCGACAACGTTTGTGCTGCAAGGAATGGAAACGGAAACGGCAGCGTAAAGGTCGGTCAGAGACGGGATCGTCTCGGAGACCAGACTCTCAAAGCTTTGAGTTAACACCTGTTCCACTGCCATAGAAGATCAGAGCTTGTTCTTGGGCAGGACCGCCCTTAAGTGAAGATAGATGGCGTCCGCGGGAAGTTCTTCGCCGTTATCCAATTTTTCCATGGCCAGCGCCAAAAGAAATTTCGCGTCGAAATCCGTTTTTATGGGAACAAAATGTTTACCAGGGAAATCTGTTTCGCCGCACTCGCCGTAATAGCGCTCGCAGTCGGGGAACTTGAGCGAAAGCTCGTCTTTCTTGCAGAAGCCGGCTTCCTTTTTTCCGTCCGTACGGTACTCGTAATAAAAACCGCCGCCGGCCTTGGCGTCGAGAAGCAGCAGTTCGTTCCCGCTTTCCTTATGCCGCGGGAAGCAGTCGAAACGCGAAAGCCCGACAAGCTTCGAGCCCCAGCCGAGCGCGAGCCCCTGGGCCGCCGCGAGGCCGGTCCTGATGCCCGTAAAGGAGCCCGGCCCGCGATCCACCACGATAATCTCTGGAACGCGGCCGCGAATCATTTTCTCTATCGCGGGCATGATCTGGCTGGAAAGATCCCTGCCCATCGGAAAGATCTCCTGGAAAAACCCGACGTACTCGTCGAAGAACGACACCGAGGCTTCCTCATAAGAAGCGGTCTCAAGAGCGAGCATACTCACGTTAAAGCTTCTCCTCATCGCCTTCATTCACGACGAAATTTTCCTTGGGCGCGTAAACGCCCTCGCCCTTGGCCCAAACTCCGAAGGTCATAAGGAAGATCTTGATGTCGAGCCAGAGCGACCAATGCTCCACGTACCAGACGTCAAATTCGATCCGCTGCGGCCAGGTCAGGGAGTTGCGGCCGTTGACCTGGGCCCAGCCAGTCACGCCGGGCGGGACCAGAAGACGCTTCTTCTGGTGCTCGTCGTATTCCGCCGTCTGGTAGAGCAGCGTCGGGCGAGGTCCCACGACGCTCATTTCACCCAGGAAGATGTTGATAAGCTGCGGCAGTTCGTCGAAGCTCGTCTTCCTTAGGAAATTCCCGACTGTCGTGATCCTCGCATCGCCTTCTCCGGTATAGAAGCCCTCTTTGTCAGCGCCGACCGTCATGGTCCGGAACTTGTAGATCATAAAGGGCTTGTTGTCTTTCCCGGCCCTTTCCTGCAGGAAGAAGACAGGACCCTTGCTGTCCAGCTTTATAAGCACAGCGATAACGAGCCAGGGCAGGGCGCAGAAAATGAGCCCTGCTATGGCGATCACTAGATCGAGAACTCTTTTAAGAAATCTCTGCATCAGCGCTTGGCGTATTTCTTGGCTAAGGCTTCCCTGTTCTCTTTGTACCACTCGATGGTCTTCTTAAGACCTTCCTCGAAATTGGTATGAGCCTGGAAGCCGAAGTATTCCTTGGCCCTCGAGGTGTCGAGGCAGCGTCTCGGCTGGCCGTCGGGTTTACTTGAATCCCAAACGATCTTTCCTGTGAAGCCAGTCAGCTTGGCGATCAATTCGACGAGGTCCTTGATGGAGATCTCGAAACCGGCGCCCAGGTTGACAGGCTCGATGCCGTCGTATTTTTCCGCCGCCAAAGCGATCGCTTCCGCGGCGTCCTCGACGTAGAAGAATTCCCTCGTGGCCTTGCCGGTGCCCCAGACTTCGATGGAGTCGGCTCCCGCTTCCTTGGCTTCCACGCACTTCTTGATGAGCGCGGGAATGACGTGCGAGGAACGGTCGTCGAAGTTGTCCCTAGGTCCGTAGAGGTTGACGGGCAGGAGATAGATGCCGTGGAAATCGTATTCCTGGCGGTAAGCCTGCAGCTGCACCATCATCATCTTCTTAGCCAGGCCGTAGGGCGCGTTGGTCTCTTCCGGATACCCGAGCCAGAGGTCCGTCTCCTTGAAAGGCACAGGAGTGAATTTCGGATAGGCGCAGATCGTGCCGAGCGCCACGAATTTTTCGATCTTGTGAAGTCTCGCCTGCTCGATGAGCATGGCGCCCATCACCATGTTGAGGTAATAGAAGCTCCCCGGATGCTCGCGGTTGGCGCCGATGCCGCCGACGACCGCGGCCAGGTGAATGACGATGTCCGGCTTGATCTCTTCATACATTCTTACGATCTCGGCTTCCTTGGTCAGGTCGTATTTGTCGCGGTCCGCGATGAAGACATTCTTGCAGCCGCGGGCTTTCAGACGATCGATGAGATGGCTGCCCAGAAATCCCAGGCCGCCCGTGACGCAGATCCGTTTTTCCGTGAAGTTCATAAACAAATCCCCTTTATGATTGATTGGTTTGTGGTTTTAAGTTTGCGAAGTAAGCGCGCATTTTTTTCGTAAGCGAAAGCCTTCTGAAAAAAAGCGCGTAAGTTTTCAATGGAGCGAAAAATTTCGCGGGCGCCTTGAAAAGAAGATACAGCGATCTTCCAAGCGGCGCCAGGAAAAGCAAAATGAAAGTATTGAAGCAGCAGAAGCCGCGCAGGTTTTTTAAGCAGGTGTCGAGCGCGTTGGCGCCCAACCTTGTGATGGTGGCACCGCTCTTCTCGTACCAGCGGACGCCCGCTTGCGAACCGGAGTGCACGTGATGACACTTGAGGCTCGGACAATAAAGCGCCTTACCGCCGATGGCGTTCAGTCTCAGATAGAGGTCGATGTCTTCTCCGTAAGCGAAATAGCGTTCGTCGTAGTATTCCTTCTTTCCGCTGGCCGACAGTTCCTTAGGAATGACCGCATTCTCCAATTCGCCTGCCGCAAAGAGCGGCGCGCAGCCGCCCGGCGCGAAGACGAACTTCTCCGCGAATGGTTCCGTTAGATCGGTCGCCAGGCTGAGGAATCTCGTCGGCACAACGTAGGTGCACAAGACTTCCTCCGTCTCCCCTCTTTCCCTGTCGTAGCGGTAGATCAGCGGGCCCAGCATCGTCGCTTCAGGATGTTGCGCGATTGCTTCGGCCGCCTTCACGAAAAAGTCGGGCGCCAGGAAAACGTCGACGTTCAAAGGCATGAGCCAATTTCCGGAAGAGATGCGCAGCCCTTCGTTCATGCCGGCCGCGAAGCCAGTGTTATCGGGAAGCGTTACGCATTTGTAGCCGAAACTTTTGAATTCCTCGCTGTTCAAATACTCTGCGCTGCCGTCCGTTGACCCGTTGTCCACCACGATGACTTCCAAGGAGGAATAACTCTGGGCCTTCAAGGCGGCCAGGTTCCTCTTCAGAAGTTCCAGCGTGTTCCAATTCAGGACCACGACGGAAAAACGCGGTTCAACGGTCGAAGCGTCCATCACTTGATGTCCGTAAATTTCCTAACGTTGGTGTCGGTGCCCACGACGACAAGAATGTCGTTCTCCTCCAGAGGCGAGTGCGGGTCGGGCGAGAGCATAAGGAAGCGCTCCTTCTCCTCGCGGTTGACCGGAAGGCGTTTGATGCCTATGACGTTGACGCCGTAGCGGTCGCGGAGCCTCAGGTCGATCATGCTTTTTCCCACGAAGCTCTTCGGAAGGTCCACTTCCGCAATGCTAGCTCCCGAGGCGAAGGGAATCACTTCCCTAAGGTTCGGGGCGTAGATCATTCTGGCGACGCGGAGGCCCATTTCCTTTTCCGGATTGACCGCCTCGGTCGCGCCGACCTTCTTCAATATGTTGGCGTGCAGTTCGGAACTGGCTCTAGCCACGATGCGCTTCACGCCCAGCTGCTTCAGGAGCGCCGTCACCATGATGCTGTTCTCGACGTGATGGTCGCCTATCGCGACGACCACGACTTCCATAGAGGTGATGTCGGCTTCCAGAAGCGCTGATTCATCCGTGCAGTCCATGCAGAGGGCGCCCGTGACGTTTTCTTCGTCCGCCACTTTCTGGACCACGTCCTTGTCGGAATCGATCGCCAGGACCGGAATGTTATGCGATTCCAGCCAGCGTACGACTTCCGTACCGAAACGGCCGAGGCCGATCACTGCGCATCTTTTGATCATAAGTTTTCCTCCTTAACCCACCATCAAAGGTGTCTTGGGATATTCTATAGCCGAGCGTTTCCTGGTCGGCAGTAAAAGCAAAAGCGTAAGCGGCCCGATCCTTCCGATGAACATCATGGCGGTGATGATGAGCTTGCCCATGACGGAAAGTTTTTCGGTTATGCCCATGGAGAGACCGGTCGTTCCGACGGCGGAGACGGTCTCGAAAAGGATCTCCTCGTAGCCTCCGTTCTCGAAGGTCAGAAGCAGAATGAAGCCAGTTAAAAACGAGACGTTGTAAAGCATGAAGACCGTGACGGCGCGCCAGACGGTGTTGGCGTTGAAGGAGTGGCGGCCTAACGTCACGTCGTCGCGGCCCCTAAGCACCGCGAAAAGCAGCGCCAAAAAGATCACCAAAGTCGTCAGCTTGACGCCGCCGGCCGTAGATCCCGGCGCGCCGCCTACGAACATGAGGATCATGGTCAAAAAGCGGCCGGCGCGGCTCATGTCATTAAGGTCGAAAGTCGAGAAGCCCGCCGTCCTTGCCGTGACGGAGCAGAAGAGCGCGTTGCAGATCTTCTCCGGCCAGTCGAAATTGGAAAGTCCGCGGGAATGATCCCAAATAAGGAATCCGATCATGCCGCCGAAGACCAGAATGAGCGTGCCAACTATGACGACGCTGACGTAGAAGTTGGAATGCGGCTTTTTGAAGCGCACGAAATCGCTGATCCAGGAGAGCACGCCGAAGCCCAGGCCGCCGGCCACGATGAGCGCCGTGAAGGTCAGAAGGATCCAGGGATGATGCTGGAACATCATAAGGCTGTCGGTCTGCAAAGAGAGTCCGCCGTTGCAGAAAGCCGAGACAGCGTGGAAGACGCTCTTCCAGAGCGCCACTCTCCATTCCAGACCCATGTGCAGCATCTGCGGGAAAAGGAAAGCAATGCCCACCGCCTCTATGATGAAGGTCGCTGAGCAGATGAAGATCGTCAGAGGCAGAACGTTCGACTGGCGCTTTTCGCCCAGCATATCCCTGACGAAATATTCCTGCCTCAAGCCTATCGCCCTGCCAAGTACGAGCGCGCTGAAAGTTGACAAAGTCATGATGCCCAAGCCGCCGACCTGGATAAGGCCCAGGATGACGACCTGACCGCTGAAAGAGAAGACCTTCGAGATGTCGACCGTCGCGAGGCCCGTGACGCAGGTGGCGGAAGCCGACATGAAGAGCGCGTCCACCAATCCGATGTCGCAGCCCTTGTTAAGGACCCAGGGCAGGGCGAGGAGATACGTTCCCGTAAGGATGACGCCAAGGAAGCTCACGACCAGAAGGAGCGCCGGGTGCTGGAAGAAATAATTGCTGAAGCGGTCGAAAGCGGCGGAGCGGGCGAAGTAATGGATGAGGACAAGGATCAAAACCGCCATCACGCCAAGAAGGCCCAGCGACCATTCGCCGAAACAGAAAGCCGCGATCGTAAGAACAAAAGCCGTCAGGATGAAGAAGCAGAATTTCCCCTTGCTGCGCTTGTAAAGGTAAATTTCGCTGCGGAAGCTGCCGTACAAAGCCCAGAGCCCCAAAATGGAGCTTGTGACAAAAGCCGCGCATCCCATGACGTCCGAGCGGTAAAGCAGCAGGGCGAGCGTAAAGAGCGCCAGCCAGTTCAAGGGCATGAAGAGCATCGTCCTGGGTCCGAAGACGGGCTTCAGCCAGCGCTTCTCGTTCAAGACGGCCGCTTCCGCGTCAACGTTGGCGCGGTAGAAGTTGAAAGCCACCCTGAAGGCCAAAAATCCGCAATAGATGGCGGGCGCCAGGCCCAGGAGCCAGCTGCGCCAGTCATTTGTCCAGCAGAAGAAGAGCGGGCTGAAAGCGAAAGCCAGCAGCCCTCCCAAAAGCAGGGCGCTAAGCGGCCTTTTCCCGGAAAGGAAGAAGGCGCCGGCCAAAAGCAGGACGTTCCCCGCCAATATGGAAAGGAACAAGGGATCTGTCAGCCTGTTCGTTCCGAAAGCGAAGGATACGAGGAAGACGTTGGCAAAAATCTCCGCCAAAAGCAAAAGCAGGGCGTTCCTGGTCTCCCTCTGTACCAAGACTTCTTTTACACGGAATATTAGCATATTTATATATTATACCATTCCAGCCCTTTTTTGGGGCAAAAAAGAAAAGCGGGAGAAACCTCTCCCGCTTTTTGGACCCTTGACTATTGTGGTTATCAGAACCAGGGCGCGGTGCTCTTGAATTTGCCCTGGCTGTCCAGGAAGATATTGGTCGAGGCCTCGTAATCCCCAATTTTGACCTTGAAGGGCACGGAAGAGTTGAAGGGAATATTCTGCAATCCCTCGCAGTAGGCGCTGCTGGTGGTCAGAGTCTTCAGGTTGCACTGGAAGAAGTCCTTGTTCGGCTTGGAGTGGATCTTGCCGGCGACCTTGTCGTCGCTCGTTTTCTTCTTGTAGTTCGAGACGAAGGTGTTGGCTTTCGTCCAGCCTCCCTGCTCCAAGGGGAAGGTCAGCGGACCTATGGTCACGCTTCCCTCTCCGTTGGGCGCCACCCACACCAGGTTCGTCTGGGTGATGTTGGAGATGTAGAAGTTGAGGCCGGTGCGCTTCTTGTTCACGATGACTTTCTTGATCCTGAAATCCTTGCTGCCCCGGAAGACCGTAATGGCGACGTTGTTGGTCAGATGGTGGCCGCTGACGGCGTAGACGCGCAGGGCGTTGTTGCCCTTGTAAAGTTTGGCCGTGAAGGACCAGTTCACGCAGTTGGTCGAAACGTAGGTGTCCCCTTCCCCCCTCTGGCTCTTGACGGAAAGATAGACGTTGCTGACGCCGCTGTCGGCGTAGGCCGTGCCGTAGATGTCCACGGTCTCTTCGTAGGTGAAGTATTTCTCGCCGGCCTTGTGGGAGAGGATCTCGATCTCAGGCTTGGCTTCCTTCGGCACTCTCAGGTTGACGAAAGCCCAGTTGGTGTAGCCGTTGTTGGCGATGGCGAAGGCCTTGATCTTATTGGCGCCTTCCTCGAGGTTCAGCTCGCACTGCCAGTTCGTCGTGCCTTCCGCCACAAGATCTTTGGTCCCGCTGGCGGAGACTTGTTTCACGGTCACTTTCTTGATGCCGTCCTTGAATTCCGCCGTGCCGGTAAGAGTGTATTTGCCCTGGACCGCCGGTACCTCGTCCTCATCCTCATACTTGCCGTCAAGGAGGATCTTGATGTCCGGGAAGAGCGCCAGCTGCTTGGAGAAGTGGTCGAGATGCTCGGGGATCCTGGAACGCCAGTATTTCCAGTCGTGGTCGCCCGCGGGACGGGTGAAGACCAGGTCCACGTTTTTCCGGCGTCCCATGGACATCAGGCAGTTGGCCATGTCCATGTTGATCTCCGCCAGATTGTAAGATCCCAGCCAAATATCCTGATCGCCGCAGTCGAAGAAAAGCTTTATGAACTTCTTCGGAGCGATAGCCGTGGCCAACTCGTTGGTCTCGAGGGTGCTGATGTTGTCGAGAGCCTTGCTGATCTTGGGTCCGACGAAAGCGCCGCTCAAGGAAGTGGCCGCGCAGTAGCGGCAGTTGTAGTAGGCGTCGCAGCAGCCGGCGATCCTGAAAGCGCCGTAACCGCCCATAGAGATGCCGCTGATGCCGCGGATGTTCTTCACGCGGTATTTCTGCGCGATATGCTTCGGCAGGTCGCGGCACATGGCGCCCATATAGCCGTTTTTATACTCATACCAGGAGTTTTCATACACGGCGCCTTTCCAGCGGCTGCCCTGAGGGAAGATCATGATGAACTCGTTAGTGTGGTCCGTACCCATGAAGGTCGAGTAAGCTTCCTCATACCAGGTCTGGTCGCTCTCGTCGCGGCCGTGCAGGAAATAGATGACCGGATAGTACTTGTTGGTCTGCCAGTTGTAGCCGGAAGGCAGCAGGACGCCGTACCTAAGGTCTCTGCCGACGCTGTCGGAATGGTAGACCTTGTTGGTCTCCCAGACCATGGCCTGGGTGGCGAACGAGACTGTTAAAAGGAAAAAGAACAACAGTTTCTTCATAAGAGTTGCCTCACTTGAGATTTTTTATGATCGACAGGTAGCGCTTTCTTGCGTTGTTCGCCCACTCTGTCTGTAGTTTTGCTTTCTTTTCCGGATCCGTGTATTCCTTTACGCCCAGCCCAAGGAAATCCTCGTTACTCGTAACGGGATGCTCGAAGAACAGCTTTTTCCACGGGTCGTCATCTTTGAGATCCTTCACCAATTTCCAAGCTTTAGTGCATTCAGTTATCTCGTCGACGAAAAGGATCCCGATGTAATCCCTGAAGATGTTCATTCTAGCCGAGGCTTCATCTATATTATAGCGAAATTTCGACTCCATTTTAAAGGGAGAATTTTTCAGCATCGCGCCGTTTGGGTACTTATCGTACATGTAGGGGCAGACCGACATCTTCAGCAGCGCGTATTCTTTCGGCGCGTCCGGGTCCGTTCCCGGGAACAGCGACCAGAGTTTCTGGCCTTTTTCGGACAGGTTGAAAAGAATGAATTCGCGCGCGAGCTCAGGTTCGGGCGCGCCCTTTAAGAGCGCTATGGCGTCCGGCGTTATGACCGTTTCCCCGGGAGGCAGAAGGAACCCCAGCCGCTCTTCGCCCGCGTCCATAATGGCGTTCAGAGCGTAAACGTCGATGCAGAGCCCGAAGGCCGCCTCCCCCAGCGCCACGTCCTTGGGAATGCTTCCGGCGTTCCCGGAGAACGACCGGCAGTTGCCGCTCATGGCGCTTATGATCCTCATCCCCTCAGTCCATCCGAAACGCTGCGCGATGATCTCGTACATCATGAAGACGGAGCCCGACTTCCTCGGATCGGCGGAGGCGATCCAGGAAAAAGCCTCGGGCTTCGCCAGATCGCTCCAGCTCTTCGGCTCGTCTATGCCGAGCTTTTTCAGCAAGACTTTATTGTAGATTATCCCGAAGCCTGACAGCCCCACGCCGTACCAATAACCTTCATTGTCAAAGGTAGGCACTCCCGCGCAGTCTTTGCCGATCGTGGACAAGATCTCCTCAGGCAGTTCGCAGGCAGCCAAAAGCCCGTCTTTCTTCAAGGCCAAATACGGATCGGTGCCGCCTCCGTAAAGCAGATCGACGCCGATGCCGGCCGGCTTGTTCTGGAAAGAGGAGCGGATATAGCGGATGATGTCGGAAGTGCCGCCCACGTCGAGCCAGTCGAATTTTACAGGCGCCTCTCCCCTATTCACTCTGTTGCTGTTGAAAGCTCTCTCGACTTCGTTCCTGACGCCCTCCCAGTGCGGGGAAAGGATCGTCAGCGTTCCGGCGTAAGAAATGGAGCCGCCTCCCTTGCCCGCCTCCCGGAGGCTTTTTCGCAGGAAAAAGCCTCCTATGGCAACGGACAAAGCTAAAAGAAGAATGAGAGAGCTTAAGCGCATGAATTATTCAGTGACAGCGGTAATGGCCGCGACCGTCACGATATCCTCGGGCTTGCAGCCGCGGGACAGATCGTTGACGGAGCGGGCGCAGCCCTGGAGCAGCGGGCCGAAGGCTTCCGCTTTCGCGAGCCTTTCGGTCAGCTTGTAGGCGATGTTGCCGGCGTTCAGATCCGGGAAGATCAGAACGTTGGCCTTGCCGGTGACGGGGCTGCCCGGGGCTTTCTTGGAGCCGATGGCTTCGATCAAAGCGGCGTCGGCCTGCAATTCGCCGTCCACTTTCAGTTCCGGAGCGCGCTCTTTCACGATATTGGTCGCTTCGATGACCTTGTCGACGATGGCGTCCTTGGCGCTGCCCTTCGTGGAGAAGGAAAGCATCGCGACGTAAGGTTCGACCTGAAGGATGTTGCGGCAGGATTCGGAAGCCGCGATGGCGATGTCAGCCAGCTGTTCGGCGGTCGGGTTCGGCACCACGCCGCAGTCGGAATAGACGAAAGCGCCGTCCGCGCCGTAGGGGCAGTTCGGCACGACCATGAGGAAGTAGCTGGACAAAGTCTTGATGCCCGGTTTCGTCTTCAGAACGTGCAAAGCGGAACGAAGCATGTTGGCCGTGGAGTTGAAAGCGCCGCCGACGTAACCGTAAGCGAGGTTCTCTTTGGTCATCATGGCTGCGATGTATAGATGGTTCTTCATCATCTCAGCCGCCTGATCCATAGAGAGACCTTTGGCCTTGCGCATTTCGTAGAACTTCTCGACGAAGCCGTTTTCAGCGACCACCTTGTCGGGGTCATAGAGCGTCACGCCGTCAAGGCTGGCGCCGTTTTCCTTGGCCAGCTTGTAGACCTCGTCGGTCTTGCCGATCATGGCCACTTTGCAGAAGCCTTCCTTCACGGTCTTGTCGGCCGCTATTACCATCCTGGGGTCCCAGGATTCTGACAGAATGATAGTGCGCTGCAGTTTGGCCGCGCGTTCCTTAAGTTCGGAAATAATGTTGCGACTCATATTGATACTCCTTGTATTTTTGTTTCTAAATATTCTACTAAATTCTCACATATTTTGCCTTTGAACCATGAAGGGGCGCTTATGCTATAATTAGCCAAACAGTAGAGAGGTTATAAAATGATTTCAAGACGCATGCAGAAGATGGTCGCCGCCAATTCCGTCATCAGGGCAATGTTCGAGGAAGGCCTCAAGCTCGCCAGGGAATACGGCAAGGAAAACGTTTACGATTTCAGCCTGGGCAACCCCAACGTTCCCGCTCCGGAAGCTTTGAAAAAAGCCGCCCTGAAGATCCTTTCCGAAGACGATCCAGTCAAGGTCCACGGATACATGCCGAACGCCGGCTTCCCTACCGTCAGGGAAAAGATCGCCCTCTCCCTGAACAAGCGTTTCGGGACCGGATTCACCTCCGCTAACATCCTTATGACCGTCGGCGCGGCCGGCGGCCTCAACGTCGCCCTCAAGGCGCTTCTCAACCCCGGCGACGAAGTCATCACCTTCGCGCCCTTCTTCGGCGAATACAGAAACTACGTCGCGAACTTCGAGGGCGAACTGGTCGTCGTCCCTCCCAACACCGAAACTTTCCAGCCCGACCTCAAGTCTTTCAAGGAACTCATCCATCCCCAGACCAAGGCCGTCATAGTAAATTCCCCCAACAACCCGACCGGCGTCGTGTACAGCGAGGAGACCGTCAAGCGCCTCGCCGCCATACTTGAGGAGAAGCAGAAGGAATTCGGCACCTCCATCTATCTCATCTCCGACGAACCGTACCGCGAGCTCGTCTACGAGGGCGCCCTTGTCCCCTACCTGACCAAATACTACCGCAACACCCTGGTCGGCTACTCTTACAGCAAATCGCTCTCCATTCCCGGCGAGCGTCTGGGCTACGTGGTCGTCCCCAGTGAAGTCGACGACTTCGAGGATCTCTTCGCCGCCATGACCGTCGCCAACCGCATCCTGGGCTTCGTCAACGCCCCCAGCCTTATGCAGCTTGCTGTCGCGGAATGCCTGGAGGAAAAGACCGACATCGCCTATTACGCCCGCAACAGGGAAACGCTCTACAACGGCCTAACCAAGCTAGGCTTCAAGTGCGTCAAGCCGGAAGGCGCCTTCTATCTCTTCATGAAGACGCCCGTGGAAGACGATTCCGCCTTCGCCCAGGCCGCCAAGAAATTCAACATCCTTTTGGTCCCGGGAAGCGCTTTCGCATGCCCGGGCTTCGTCAGGATCGCCTACTGCGTTTCCTACGAAACGATCGTGAATTCGCTTCCCAAGTTCGCGGAACTGGCCAAGCAGTACGGCCTTTAACGATCGCACCAAGTAATTGGCAACTTGCCGATTGAAACTAGGAATTCGTTGGCGAGTTTGAAATGACCGCAACCGAAAAATTTTCTGGCGGAAAGCGGCGATGGATGAGCGGATTCCAGGATAAGGTTGCCCTCGGCTTTTATAACATCTTTCAATTTTCTAGCGTTGTTGCCCCAGAGGAAGAAAACCAACCCTCCCCTTCCGCTCAGTTTGCGCAGTACGCCGGAAGTGAATATTTCCCAGCCTTTGCCGGCATGGGAATTGGCCTCCCCTTCCCTGACGGTCAAGACCGTGTTCAAAAGCAGGACTCCCTGAGCGGCCCAGTTTCTCAATTCTAGTTTCGGTATTTCCCGCTCATATTCCATTGAAAGTTCCCGCCGGATATTCCGCAATGAGGGCGGCTCCCGGACACCCTCCGGCACGCTGAAAGCCAAGCCCTCAGCCTGGCCTTCCTCATGGTAGGGATCTTGTCCTAAAATGACCGCCTTGGTCTCTGTAGGAGAGAAAAAAGAAAAGGCGCGGTACACCTTTTCCTCGGGAGGAAAAACAGCGTACCGCGCCCGTTCCGCAGCGAGAAACTCTTCCAGTCGAGCGAAGCTTTCGGCCTTCGTCTCCTCAAGAAGAAATTCTCGCCACTTGTCAGGAAGCATTACTTCTCTTCGATTATGGCCTTCATGTCCGGATCATTTTCCATGACCCAGCGATAGTGCGCTTGGCGCGTCAGCTTGGCCGCGGCCGCCTCGTCGGCGATGATCGTGGCATGCTGATGGAACTGCAGGGCGGAAGAGCTGATAAGGGAGGTCACGGGGCCTTCCACGGCCTTGGCCAGGATCTCAGCCTTGCTGGAGCCAGTGGCGAGCAAGAGGCAGGCCTTGGCGTCCAGAACGGTGCCGACACCCATCGTCAGGGCGTGAGTCGGAACGTTCTTGGGGTCGCCGCCGAACATTTCGCAGTTCTGCTCAAGCGTTTCCGCGGAAAGCACGACTTTTCTGGTGCGGGATGAAAGCGGAGACAAAGGCTCGTTGAAGCCGATGTGGCCGTCCACGCCGATGCCGAGGAGCTGGAGGTCGACGCCGCCCGCTTCCTTCATGGCTTTCTCATAATTGGCGCATTCCTCGACCGCGCATTTGGCCGTGCCGCAGGGAACGTGCGTGTTGGCCTTGTCGATGTCGATGTGGTCGAAGAGATGGTAGTTCATGTAGTAGCGGTAGGAGTTTTTGTCCGTGCCGGGCAGTCCCCAGTATTCGTCGAGGTTGAAGGACTTGCAGCCTTTGAAGCTTATGCCTTTTTCCTTGGCGCGCTGGGCTAAGCAGGCGTAGACTCTTTCCATGGTGCGGCCGGTCGCGAGACCAAGGACCGCGTACGGTTTGCTTTTAACGAGATCGGCGATGATCTTGGCCGTCAGCTGACAGGCGTCTTCCGTCGTTTTGCAAATGATAACTTCCATAATATTTCCTTAATATTTTTACTTTAAGAGCAGATCCTTGAGGGATTCCTCACTGGAGAGCATTTTGCCTTTTTCGTAGAAGGGCTTGAATTCGCCGTTCTCAAACTTCGTGGCGTAGTAGATGGCCGCGAAGGTGAAATCGGGCACCGCGCCGCCCTGGCCGCCGACTATTTCGCCGCCGCGCCTGACATTGTCGATCATCCAGCCCGGAAGGGAGAGATGATAGGGGTTCCTGCTCACTTCGCCGATATGGAAGGAGATGCCGGTCATCAAGGCCGCCACGTCCTCGGGCTGCAGTTCGCACATAAGGTTCGGCTTGTCCATGGCGCCCCAGAATTCCGTTTCCACGAAGGTGCACTTGTAGTTGAGCTGACGGACGGCGTCCTCGACGACGTAGTGCGTGCCGATATGCGTGCCGTTCCAGTCGCCGGCGTGCGGAACGCCTATTATGGCGGGCTGGTATTTCTCGATGATGCCTTTGATGACATCGACTTTCTTCTGCCACTCAGCGGGATTGGCTTCCCTTTCCTTCTTGGTGACGTGCTCGAGCCCGACTCCGGGAACGGAAACTTCCAGGCCGAAATTCATGTATTCGCAAGCGGTCTTCAGTTCCGCTTCGCGGCCCAACTGGCGGGCTTTGTTGCTGCCTAAAGTAACGGCCACGTCGATGACGTTGCAGCCTTCTTTTCTCAAGCGGAGAGCCCAGCCGCCGGAGATGCATTCATCGTCCGGGTGCGGAGCGAACCAAAGGACGGTCGGACCGTCGGCGGGAGGCATAGGGAGTTTCTCGAAACCGCCGCAGGGGAAAGTTCTGCCTTCGGCGAACAGCTTGGCGTACTTCTGCGCCAGGGTAACATACGGGTTTTCCATGTTTAAAGCCTTATATTGTTTGATTAAATTTTATTCCTGTCCGGGAACGACAGCCAAAGAGGCGGCGGCGATAGCCTGGCCGTGGCGTTTGTCGCGTTCGCTGGGGGTGTGGAAAGCGATCTTCTCGGCGAGTTCGGGGAACTCGGCCTTCAAGGTTTCCTGCGCCTTCTCAAGGATGATGGCGCCGCCTTCGCCGCTCGTCACGCGGCCGAGGCTCAGGATGTGGCGGATATCGTAGAAGCTGGCGTAATGCGCCACGCCGTAGCCCATGAAGACGCCGATGGTGTTGTAGATCTTCCTGGCGCGGGCGTCGCCTTCCGCCATCAGCTGCTGCACGTATTTCAGTTTTTCAGGCAGCTTCAAGCTTTCGTCGCATTCGATGCCGGCGGGCTTCAGAAGACGACCGACGCACTGCTGGGAGAAATACTGCACGCCGCAGCCGGCGTCGCCGGACCATTCGTCCTTGGGAGCGCCTTCTCTCACATCCACAGGCGCGAAAGCGAGCTCGTTGAGCCAGGTCGTGATGTTGCCCTGGGAAGTGCAGTAGCCGACGGCTTCGCTGGAACCAAGCGCGATGCCTAAGACCGCGCCGTCGTTAAGGGAGATGGAGCCGGCAAGCGCCGTCACTTCGCCGTCGTTCACGACTTCGAAGGGGACCTTCCACTCGTCTCTCAAGCGCAGGAAAACGTCTTTGGCGGCCGCGACCTTGACGGGATCTTTCACCGGAGCGTCCAGAACGCCGCGGAACAAAGAAGCGACCTTGACGCGGTTGTCAACATAAACGCCGGCCGCGCTGCCGCCGATGGCGTCCACTCTCGGAAGTTTCGCCTTGGCGGAATTCAGCATGGCCATGAATTCAGAATGGTGCCATTCGGGATCGCTCTGCTTGACAGGATCCCAGACCACTTCCTCGCTGAAGACCACTTCGCCGTCGATGACGGCCGCGACTTTGCGGTCGCTGGCGCCGAGGTCGAAACCGATGCGGCAGCCCTTGAAGTGGCGGCCCAGAGGAGCGGTGCTCTCTTTGGGAGCGGGAAGCTTAGAAGCGTCAGAAACATTCACGACCTCGAAGGGTTTCTCGTAAATGCGGCCGCCCATGATCTCAGCGTCGAAACGGCCAACTTCGGTCTCGGTGTAATGCTTTCTAAGATAATCGGCCAGGTACGCCGGGCCGGCCACGGTGATGCGGTAGCCGCCGCGGGACCAAAGCAGGAACTTCACCAGCCTTTCGATGAAGGCCGGATTGTACTTCGCGTAAGCGCTGGTTTCCGGGAAGACTACGGTCTCAAAATGGAAGACCGAGCCGTTGGCCTGTTCCAGGGCGATCGTAACGGGCACTCCGCCCTCGGCCTTGGCGGCCTGGGTGAAGTTGCGGACAAAGATTGAGGAGGGGGAAAACTCCGGATCAAGTTCCGGGACGATCCTGCCGCCGAATAAAGAAGTATTCATTTGTCTATCCTTAATGTTATGTTTTTAAATTATTCTAGCATATTTATAGGGGTATATGCAACATTTAATCCAAAATCTCAACATTTGCCCTGGGTACTGTTATTATCTTTCCATCCCCCATATCGACACTTAGGACGCGCACCTTGGATCCCGTGCCGATCTCTATAGGCTTCTCTATCAGTTCGTGCACTCTGCCGATCTGCCCGAAATGCGGGCGGCGGATGAGGCGCACCCTTACTCCGGGCTTCAGCTCGGAATTGTTGACGTGCAGGTCCTCCTTGGTCTCGTAGCCCGGGACTATGAGTTCCGGCCTGATGACGCCGGCCCTGATCTGGGTGGCGCCGTTGATGGCCGCAATATGACCGTCCAGCGCGCGCAGAAGATGCGCGGTCCTTTCCGGCATGACAAGGTCGCCGAAGCCTTCCGTCAGGACAAGCGTGAAGGGAATGTCCTCTTCGCCCGTCACGGCCACGCCGATGTCGAAGCCCAAGAATCCCATCAGTTCGGAATCGACGATGCCGGCGCCCACGATGCCAATAATGCCTTTCTTCTCCGCGGCGTAGAGCACCGAGCCGTCGATCTTCCCGGGGAACATTATGATCTTTCCCTCAAGATCCTCAGGCAGCATGTCGGCGGTAAGGATCGAGCGTCCGTTGTCGAACCACAGAAGCTTTCCGTGCCTCTCCCCTCCTACGCCGAAGATGCCCTGCACCAGCGCGCCGTAGGTCTCGATGACCACGCCTTCCTCTTCCATGATCTCGACCACTTCGCCGGAAATGTAGGCGTGGCAGAAGATCGGTTTCGGCACGCCGCGGACGCCGATGTTGCCGGAGAGTTTGGAAATGTATTCCAAGGACCCGTCTATGGGCGACGTGACGTTGTTGGTTATGAGGTTGAAGAAGACCGTCCTGCTAGCCAGCAGTTCCTCTTTCTTAACGGGATCGCCGGCCTTTTTCAGGACGAATTTTTCCAACTGGTCTGGTCCGCAGCCCAAGATGTTCGCGGCTTTCACGACCGCCAGCGTTCCCGGCAGATCGACCTTCGCGACGACCGTCTCGGGCTCGACCTTGTCGCCCAGCTTTACCACCACCTCGCCCTTCACAGGCAGGCGGCGCGTTTTTCTTATCTTAACGTGCGGGCTTATCGTAAGCCCCGGAGTAAATGCGTTTCCCATAATTTATTCCAGCGGCAGCGAAAGCGCCTTGTAATCTTTAAGCCGGCGGGCGGCGTTCATGGTTTGGTCGTTGTCAAAAACGAGAGGACGGCAGCGGCCGTCCAGCAGTATGCCGGCCACGCCGCCTATCACTTCGGTCTCCATCGGCTTGCCATAGCCTTTGCCGACGTTGAAGCGCCTGGTCGGGAAGATCTGCACTCTGGCTTTCTTGCCGGTCGGCAGCGGCACTCTCAGAAGGTCCCCGCTCTTTATGGTTATCTTCTCTTCGCGGTCGTCGATCTTCACCAGCACGTCCATGACCTTCGCGCCTTCCTTGGCCGTTCCGACCGGCGCGATGGCCGTTCCAAGAACGATCATGCAGTCCTTGGCGAAGACTTCCTTGGCGGCTTCAGGATTCAATTGCGACATGACGCCCAATTGCGGCATCATGAAAATGGAGTCGACAGCCAGCTGCGTCACGCCTTCCAGCTGGAAAGCGTCCAGCATCATGAGAGCCGACTGCGTTCTGTCGGGCGCGTGCGAAAGCACGCCGCCGGAACCAATGCAGAGGTCGAGCTTCATGAGGTCGACCAGCACGGACTGGTTATTGTCGAGGGCGGAACCGATGTCGCTGTCGGCGTCCTTTTGGTTGGCCGCCACGTCGACCGCCAGGGAGCGGTGGTGAATAAGCGAAAGACGCAGGGCTTCTCTGGCCGCGGCCTGCTCGATGTAAAGCTCTTCTTTCGTTTCCGGGATGGTCGTGGGACGGATCATCTTGTTGCGCAGAATGTCGCGCAGAACTTTCACGTCGAACTTGAAGGGCAGCCAGCGCAGAATATTGTCCACGCCGCTTTCCGCCATCACGTTGCAGAGGCTGTAGCTCATGCCGTAGTTCGCGGAGACCGTGCGGTGGAAGTGTCCGCCGAAAACCGAGAAGACGTCCGTCGTGGCGCCGCCGATGTCGACGGCCAGGACGTTCTGGTGCCTTTCCCTGGCGACTTCCTGGATGATGATGCCGACCGCCGTGGGCGTCGGCATGATGTCCGCGGAAGTGATCTCCATCAGCTTCGGATATCCCGGCGCCTGCTGCATGACGTGCTCCAAAAAGAGGTCGTGGATGGCCTGGCGCGCTTCCGCCACGTCTTCCCTGTTGAGGTCCGGCCTGACATTGTTGACGTTCCTTATTGAGCACACTCCGCCCAGCATGTCTTCGACCACGTCGCGGGCTTCCACGTTGCCGCTGAAGATGACCGGGAGGTTGAAGCCCTGCCCGAACCTTGGCTGGGGCTTGGCGGCCCTTATTATTTCCGAGATCATCTCCACATGCCGGCGGGATCCGCCGTTGGTGCCGCCCGCCATCAATATCATGTCGGGGCGGATGTGGCGGAGACGTTCTATTCTTTCGTAATTCTCCCTCGGGTCGTCGAGGGAAATGGTGTCGATGACGATGGCGCCCGCACCCAGGGCCGCTCTTTCCGCGCTGGCGCCCGAAATAGAGCCTACGATGCCCGTGCAGGCCATTTGCAGACCTCCCCCGGCTGAAGATGTGGAGAAATAGGCATCCACCCCGTCTTCGCCCTTCCTGGGGCAAATCAGGTTCCTGTTTTCATCCAGAAGCCGGCGGCCGGTGATATCCTCCAGCTCCTCGACCGCGTTCTTGACGCCCACCGTCACGTCGTCGAAGGGCGCCTCGACCGTCGTGGGCGCTTCGCCGCGCCCCGCCAGACGGTAGCCCTCCTCGGTCTTGACGACCAGAATAGCCTTGGTGGTCGTGCTGCCGCAGTCGGTCGCCAACATCACTTCCAGTTTCTCAGTGTCTTTACTCATACCTAATTGGCCAACTCCTTAATTCTCTCCTCAAGCCTCAGCGTATTGGAATCATCCAGCAAAAAAAGACCAAGGTCCCGCATGTCGAGCGGCATCACCGTGTTCAGTATCCCCCCGAACCCAATGAGAATGTGGGCGGTGATGGGCGCGATGGGACGGTTGATCTCGAAAAGGAAAGTCGTCGCCGCTGGCAAGTCGTATTTCTTGCTCCAGTGAGCGATCTTTTCGACGATCTCTTCCGTCTCCTCAACTGTCAAACTGGTCTTTATCATATGAAGAAATTATAGCAAAAGGAGAATCGCACTCGGCGCGTTTTTATTCCGCGTCGGGATAGACCACGCTCTGCTGGTCGGGATCCCTGAAGATGTGGTTGTTGGGGGCGTCGGCGTCGAGGGAATCCTGCATGGCGCAGCCGGCTAAGCTTAAAACGAAGAGGATGAGAAGAGAAAGGAAAAGCAGTTTTTTCATGGTTTTTTCCTCAGGATTTGTTTATGAAAAGAAGTGATGTTCTGTAGACCGCGGCCGCAAGGAAAAGCGCGAGCCCCATTGCGTAGCAAATTATGAGCGCGCTCTGGTGAGTGATCTTGGCTTGCAGCGTTATCGTGTGTTCGCCCGCGTCGACGAGCACCGCCCTCAATGCGGCGTCGGCGCGCAGTATTGGTGTCGGCTTATCGTCGAGCGCGGCTGTCCAGCCGGGATAATAGAGTTCGCTGAAGACAACGTAGCCGGGAACTTCGGCGTTCACCTTCGCTTTGATCTCCTGCGGAGCGTAATCGGTCAGAGTCACCTTGCCGAAGGGCCCCTCCTCCCCCGCTTCGCCTGAGAGCTGCTCAGGAATGGAAGCGCCGCTTATGACGACCTTGCGGGAGGGCTCGAAGTCATTCGACATGACGATAGAAGCGGGATCATCGTCTTCCCTGACAGCCGTGGGAACGAACCAGGCTCTCGGCATGGCGAAGATATTATCCTTGACGAAAATGCCGTACTTGGTGAAGCCTCTGGCCCACTTCGGGATCTTTTCAACGGGAAGCCTCGTTTGATTGTTGAGGTCGTAGCGAATGTTGAAGATCTCGTCGAAACGCCTTTTGGACGCCTCGCCCTGCTTCCTGGCGTTCCATAATGGCTGCTCCCAGCTAGTCCTCGTCATGATGTAGCCGTTGACGGAATCAAGGCCCCAGATGACGGTCTTCTGCGTGGCCTGCACGGCGTCCCAGCGGTAGCGGCAGCGACCCTGAGGCCCCTTGGAGATCTGGTCGCCTTTCAGCGCCATGGAAACGGGATTGTGGGCGTTGGATTCCGCGGCGGACTGGGGGCAGGCGTTGATCTCCCCGCCGAAAGAGGCCAGGTCGAAAACTATGAGGGCGGCGAAGGCCCACTTGGTGATCGTCTGCTCCTTTTTGCAGGCGATGAGGTAGAGTGCGATGCCGATCAGGAAGATGACGTACTGCCTCAGGACCGCGAAGTTGAAAACGGCTTTCGTAACGGCATTGTCGGGAACCTTATTGAGTCCGATGATGACGGCAATTCCGATGATAAAAAGACTCGCGAAGACGAAAAGCCAGAAACCCTTTTTTATTTCGGTCTTTTCAGTGGGCCAGAATTGGTCGAACATGAAGGCGAAAAGCAGGCTAATGGGAAGCGAGATGAAGTAAGCGTACCTTACCGGGATCCTCAGGTTTCTCAGCGGCTTGACAAGGTAAGCGAGGAAATACTGGAAGGGATTTTCGATTCCGTAAATGTAGAGCACCGCGATAAGGGCGATCAGGAAAAAGACCAGAGCCCTGACGGAGAAATGTTTTTTCAGATAGGCCGGTACCAAAAGGAGCGCCAGGAAAGGCCAGAGTCCGGTGTAAGCCACGCGGCACCAGTACTGCCAGAATTGTCCGATGTGCCAGCTGTCCCCTCCCCAGAAGATGTTCCAGTCGCTGCCGGAATTCGGCGCTTTCACGCGGCCGAAAAGATCGGGAATGATGTTGGTCAGGAAGAAGTACCAGCTCGCCTGGTCGGAAACGTTCTTGTAGATGTCCTGTTCGGGACGTCCGCTGTTGCCGTAATACTCCAGACCGGGAACGACAAGGATAGCGGAGATCAAAAGCCCGACGGCCAGGAAGAGCGCGCCCTGAAGGAGGAACCTTATGAGCGCCTGCTTTTCCTTCCTTAGCTCAACCAGTTCGTAAAGGAAGAAAGCGAAAAGGAAAGCCGCCATGTACGGCATCCTCTGAATGACGCCAACCAGGAAGCAGAAACCGAGAGCGCCGCCGCCGATGACGGAAAGGGAAAGCGTTTTCAGGCTGAGCTTGTTTTCCGCTTCCGCTTTCATATGCTCCATTGCGAGCATGATCCAGGGAATGAAGCCGTAGCCCGCGCCGTTGTTGGCGCTCGTCATCGTGATGACGACGGAGGCGCAGTAGCCGGCGGCCGCGGCGGCAGCCGTGGCGGCGGGACGCGATACCTTCCAGAATCTCAGAAGGAAATAAACGCCCAGCGCGCCGAAGAAGACCTGGAAAACGTAGATGAATGAGACCGCTTTTTCAAAGGCGGCCAGGTCTTTCGCAAGAGGAACGCAGAGCAGGTACAGCGGGTAGAAGACTGAGTGCCAGGCCATCTGCCCGAAGGGACGGCCAAGGTCGTGGTAAGGGCACCAGGCCGGGAAGCGGCCCTGCAAGATCTCGCCGGCGTTGAAAAAAAGCTTGGGAAGATCCTGGTTGGCGAAATCGCCGAAGAAGAAGCCCGTGCCTAAAAGCACGGCGCGGAAGAGCCAAAAAAGACCGAGGGCAAGCAGAGCTGCCCCGAACCATTTCAGCTCTTTCCTCTCGTTACCCATCTTAAAGCGCGGCTTCTATGGCCTTGATTATGCCAGGAGCGTCCAGGGAATATTCGGCGTAGAGTTCTTTCGGCGTGGCGGAGCCCGCGAAAGACGTGACGCCCAGTTTCACGAGCTTGCAGTTCAAGCCGAGCTCCTGAAGTTTCTCGGCCACGCTCATGCCAAGCCCGCTGACGACGAGGTGATCCTCGACGGTCACGATGAGGCCGGTCGCGGCCGCGGCTTTCAAAGCTTCCGTATCTATGGCCAAAGGCGAAGCGATATTGTAAACGGAGACTTCCGTCCCCTGCTTCGCAAGTTCGTCGGAAGCGGCGACGGCGTTCGCGGAAGGCGTGCCGCAGACAAAGACCGCGGCCTTGGGATCAGATTTGGTGCGCAGCTCGTCGGCTTTGCCGTAAGCGTACTTATAGTCCGTGCCGAAGAAAGGCGTTCCGTCTTCCTTGGCGACGATCGCGACTTTCGAGCGGCCCATAACCAGAAGCGTCGGCTTTTTGGTAAGGGCGAGATATCTGACAGCTCTGTCGGTCTGGTTCGGGTCGGCCGGGACGATGACCTCGAAGCCGAGGAGGTTCCTGTAGAGGCCGAGGTAGTCGACGCACTGGTGCGTCCTGCCGTCTTCGCCCACGTCCAGGCCGCAGTGCGTGCAGACGACCTTCGGGAAGGCTCCGTTCATGACGGACATGCGGTGCTGGTTGTAAGTCTCGTCCACGCCGAAAGCGCCGAAGTCGGCCCAGAAAGACTGGACGCCCCTAATGCTCATGGCGCCGGCGATGACCGCCGCGTTGTGTTCCTGGATGCCGATCTGGAAGAAATTCTCGGGCCAGACTTTCTCGAAGTCCGCGACTTTCACGCTGCCCTTGAGGTCGCAGTCGAGGGCGGCCATCGGGCTGGCGCCGGCTTTATCCTTATTGGTCTTAGCGATGTCGGCAAGCGCTTTGCCCCAGGCGCTCCTGTTGTCGGTGCTCTCCGTGTAAAGGGCGGGCGTTCCGGGATCGAGCGTAATGTCGGGAGTTTTGGGACGGACGGGATGCCTGGGCTCTTTTTCTTTGCGTTCCGCCATCAGTTCGTCAAGGTCGTCGGGAAGATCGAGTTCTTTGAGCGCCTCACGGCAAAGGTCCATGTTGAGCGCTGAGCCGTGGTATTTCGCCTGGTTCTCCATGAAAGAGATGCCGTGCCCCATGATCGTTTTGGCGAGGATCATGACGGGCTTTTCGGAAAGATAAGCTTTCCTAAGCGCGCCGTAGAGAGCTTGGAGGTCGTGGCCGTTCACCTCGACGACGTCCCAGCCGTCGGCTTCCCATTCGGCCTTCAAGGGCTGGTACATCACTTCGTGGATGTCGCCGCAGATCTGCAGTTCGTTGTAGTCGATCACGGCGACCAAGGGCAGAGCGTATTTGACGGCCGTTCTTCTCGCTTCCGCGATCTGGCCTTTCTGCTGTTCGCCGTCCCCCATCACACAGAAGACTTTCGCCTTGACGCCTGTCATGCGGTCGGCAAGCGCGAAGCCTACGCAGGCGGAGAGACCCTGGCCCAGGTTGCCGGTGTCCCATTCGACGCCTGGCACGCACTGCTCGATGTGTCCAGGGAAAGAACTGCCGTTCTGACGGAAGGTCACGACCGCTTCCCTAAGATCTATGAAGCCCGCGCCCGCCAAAGCCGCGTAAACGCCCGGCGAAGTGTGGCCGTGGCTGACGACTATGGTGTCCCGGCCGAATTTTCTCGGCTCTTTGGGATCGACGTTCGCGCACTGCCAAAGCAGGGTGTAAGTTTCAAGGGAGGAAAGCGAACCGCCGGGGTGACCGCAGCCGGCCAGTGTCGTCATTTTGACGATGGCGCCGCGGCTGACTTTCAGCTGCTCGTTTAAGGCGGAAATCTCTTCCCCGCTCAGTTTTTCTTCAAAAAAACCGCGTTTTAAAATGCTCATAGATAGACCTGGGCCTTGTTTTTAGATACACACACAATTGATAGAGAGATTTTAGCAAAGAGGGCGGTGTTCTGTAAAGCCCGAAAGGAATCAGAAACGGCGGTAGTCGGAAAGCCTCACGACCTTAAGGGCGAAAGCCAATATCATGAAGACAATACCGTAAACGAGCCAGGTCAGATAGACCGGAACATATGGCTTTATGAAGAAAACGACCGGCAGGGTGATGAGCGCCAGGATAGCCGGCCTGGCAAGCGCCAGAAGGCTCTCTTTGGCGCGGCCGAATTCGGCAAAACTGATCACATACCCGATGAACATGATGGAAAGCGAAACGACCATGGAAAGCGCGGAAGCTATGGGCGCCAAGGTCGGATCGTTGTCCCTCTTCAGGCAGAGAAAGTAGATCAGGATAACGTTGGAAAGGATGTTGCCTATCAGACTGGCAAGGTTGATGAAGAAGACCTTGCGCTCCTTCTCCTTGACGTAAAGGACATGCCCGAAGAAGGGGCAGAAAAGGTCAAGCCCCTGGCCCCAGATCAGGATCTGGAGCGCCAGGGCGCCTTCCACAAATTCTTTGCCGTAGACGAGGTCAAGGATCCTTGAGGCTTCCAGCGTCGCCCAGAAAAGGAACGGGAACCCAAGGCAGCCGATCCACCTCAAGCTTATCATGACTCTCTGCCAGAAGTCCTCCTCCCCCGCTTCTTTGCTGCTGGCTAAAGCGGGATACATGGACTCCGTGAAAGAGTTCGTCAAAAAGAGCGGTATAAGCACCAAATTGTACGCGGCGCCGTAAACGCCCAGCTGCGCCTTGAAGCCGAACCACCACAAAAGCACGTGGTCGAATTTAAGGTGCAGCGTAGAGGTGAACATGATCGTGAAGAACTGCCAGCCCTGGGTCAGCATCTCCATTATCACTTTCAAGCTCGGTTTGGGAAGTCCCAGCTTGTAGCGCAGTCTAAGGGCGATCGTTCCGAGAACCAGAGGAACGAAGGCGCCGAGGGCGAAGTAAACGGCCATCAGCCTCGTCTTGACGTCCAAGCCGCATTTCGCGAAGCAGAGCGTTCCGAAGCCGAGGGCGACGTAGAGCACTTTGCCGATCAGGAAAAGCGCCGCCTCAAGGTGATTGTCCTGATGGCCTCTTAGGATGGCCGCCATCGACATGTACCAGGCGTTGGCGAAAAGGAAGAGGCAGAAGAGCGCGATGAGCGTCAGATCTTCGCCGCCCGCCCCGAAACCGAGGAGATCCCTGAGAACGAGCGCGCCAAGCGCCAAGGCGACGGCCAAAATGGAGCAGAAGGTCTTAAGGATTACGGAATTCCAGAAAAGCTCGTCGCTTCTTTCCGGCTCCCTGGCCACGATCCTCGTCATGAGCGTGCCAAGTCCGTATTCCGCGACGATGGAGAACATTACGATCCAGGAGAGGGCGCCGGTAAAATCGCCGTAGAATTCCTTGCCAAGGGCCCGTGTCAGATAGATATTGAAAATTGCCGTCAGAGCATGGGAGGCGGCTTTGCCGGTAAAGAGGGAAAAAGTGTTTCTCAGGACACGGTTGATCTGCATACGCCGGTAATAAAAAAATGGTCGGAGCGACTGGATTTGAACCAGCGACCACTTGACCCCCAGTCAAGTGCGCTACCAGGCTGCGCTACGCTCCGACACATTTCTCCTTATGCTACCACAACGAGGGTTAAAATACAAGTGGCGGGCCGTTGGCGAAGGTGCTTTTTATTGCATAAAAACCACCTTTAAGATAAAATAAACAAATAAAGGTTAAAACTAACATAGGGATACAGCCATGAAAAAATCGCTTCTTTGTCTTCTCACGATCCTAGTAGTGTCTTCCGCTTTCGCGGAGGACGTCATCAACCCCGGAACGGTGCGCGGAACGGCGCAGCGCCAGGGCATCCCTATTTATGTCTGCGACTTCAGGGGCGGCGCGGTCTCCATTGCCGACGTCGTCAGGAAGGACCTCAACCTCCACGGCGGTTTTTCCCTGGCGCGCATCTCCTCTAGCGACGCGACGACTCTCAACAACGCCGACTACAGCCAGGGCGCCATCCACTTCCAGAACTGGCGCAACTTAGGCTGCGCGCTGATCGGCAAAGGCGAAGTCTCCGGCTCGACCCTGACCTTCAAGCTCTACAACACCGCCAACGGCTCCGCCGTGATGGGCAAGACTTACAACATGGGTTCCGTCTCCCCGCGCAGGGTGGCCCATGCCATCGCCAACGACATCGTCCAGGACGTCCTGAAGGAGAAAGGCTTCTTCCAGTCCAGGATGCTCTATGCCTCGGGCTACGGCCGCTCGAAGAACATCGTGATGTGCGACATTCTGGGCGGCGACAAGAAGAACCTTACGAGCGGCAGCGACCTCAACACTTTCCCGGACTGGTATCCCGATCACAAGAACATCCTCTATACGAGCTACCGCGCCAACCACGCCGTCATCTACAAGCTTGATCTGACGAGCGGCAAGACGCAGAAGCTTCTGGCCATGCCCGGCATGAACACCTCCGGCTGCGTTTCCCCCGACGGCAGGCAGCTGGCCGCCATCCTTGACAAGGACGGCTTCCCGGAACTCTACACCTACGCCCTGAACGGCGGCTCGCACAAGCGCCTGACCAGAGGCCGCGACAACGAGTCCTCCCCCTCCTGGTCCCCTGACAGCAGCAAGATCGTCTTCTCCTGCGACGAGGGCAAGAGCCCCCAGATCTACATCATGAACGCCAGTGGCGGCGGCCGCACCCGCATCTGCCGCAACGTCTCCCGTTACTGCACGAGCCCGGCCTGGTCGCCTGACGGCAAGAAGATTGCCTTCGTCGCCCAGATCGGCGGCAACTACGAAGTCTGTGTCTGCGATCTTTCCAGCGGCAACTCGAAGAACGTCACGAACAATCCCTCTAACGACGAGTTCCCCTGCTGGGCCGCGGACTCCCGCCACATCGTCTTCGCCCGCGCCGGCTCTTCCATCGTGATAGTGGACAGCGAGACCGGAAAGGAAACGACGCTAGTTTCCGGCGGCAGCAACACCTCGCCCGCGCTTGAACCATGAGCATCATCCCCGATATAACGGCCGTGGGCTCCATGGCCCTCGACACCGTCACGACGCACTACGGGACGCATGAGAACTGCCTGGGCGG
>DFCM01000139.1 GCA_002366995.1 bacterium UBP3_UBA3054
GCTTTTCTTTGTCCTCGCGCTTTCGGCTCTCGGCGCCGAAACGCTGCCCGTCTCTTTTTCGCTGCTTGGCGAGGAAGATGGTTCCTGCCGGATCAAAGCCAATGTGAAAGCTGGCGCCTACCTTTACGCCGGCTTCACCGTCAACGGCATCATTCCTTCCCTTCCTGAACCGGTAAAGAACGCGGAAGGCGAGGACGTTTACAAGAAGAGCCTTGAGTTCACCGTCGCGACGGGTACTCCACTTTCCATAAATTTCCGCTGCTGCGACAAGGATATCTGCTATCCTCCGCAGACGATCACGTTGGGCGGCGAAAAGTCTTCCGAACTTCGTATCGGCTCCAGCAAACTGCCTCCGGAGACCGACGGGTTCAAAGAAACTAAGCGCGCCTACGGATACATGTCGAGCGCGGACTTCAAGGCTTTCCTCTACGGCAAGGAGGAGGAAAAAGCCTCTTCCGGATTCGGGATCTGGGCGCTCGTGCTGCTCTTCTTCGGCGGCCTTCTGCTGAACCTTACGCCCTGCGTGCTGCCGGTCATCCCCATGACGCTGGCGGTCCTCGGCGCGAAATACGAAAAGGCCGGGCCACGGCGCGGCGCGCTTCTGGGCGCGACCTACGGGCTCGGCATGACGCTGACCTACGGGACGCTGGGCGCCATAGCGATCTTCATCGGCGGCAGCTTCGGCCAGTGGTACGACCTCTGGTACTTTAGGGCCGCCCTGGCTCTGCTCTTTATTGTTTTGGGTCTGGCCATGCTCGACCTCTTCATCCTGGACTGGAGCCGCTTCATAGGCAGGCCGCAGAACGTATCGGGCAAGAAGGGCAGCGCCTTGCACGCTTTCTTCCTGGGCGTTCTGGCGGCGCTCTTGGCCGGCGCCTGCGTAGCCCCCGTCATCGTCTACGCCCTGGCGCAGGGCGCGGAGCTCTACAATAAGGGCAATTACCTGGGCTTGCTGCTGCCTTTCGTGCTGGGACTTGGCCTGGCCTCGCCCTGGCCTTTCCTTGGCGCCGGGCTCTCCTTCCTCCCGAAGCCGGGCGGCTGGATGGTCTGGGTGAAAAGAGTCATGGCCGTCGTGCTCATCGGGCTCGGCATTTACTACGCCATAGCGGTCCCGAGGCTCTTCCGCGCCGAGAACTACTCGTATTCCGAAACGGAGAAAGTACCAGGCTATTATTACAACGACAGCATCAGCGCCGCTTTTGAAAAGAGCCGTGCGGAAAAGAAACCGCTTGTCGTCGACTGTTCCGCCAGCTGGTGCGCCTCCTGCAAAAAAATGGAGCGGAAAACTTTCCGCGATCCCGAGATCAGGAACATCCTGACCAACGATTTCGTCTTCTTAAACTACCGCGTGGACGCTGACGCGGAAAACAGACTGCTTAAAATACGTTTGGATCTCCTTCAACCTAAGGGCCTGCCGGCCGTCATAATCCTAGAGCCATGAAAATAATCAAACGCCTCCTTATCATCGCGCTCATCCTGATAGCGCTTGTGGTCGTTGCTCTTTTCGTCGCCACTTCGTCTCCTTTCATCACGAAGGTCCTCATTCCGGCCCTGCAGACTGAGGAATACACCTTCACCCTGGACGACATCGACCTCGGCTTCGGCGAAACGTCTTTCAACAATCTGAATTTCGTTTGGAAAAACCCCGCCGGTGAAACGAACATGACGCTCTTCATCCAGAGTTTCAAGACCGGCTACGAGCTAGCCTCGTTGGGCGCCGATCAGAAGAGGATCAAATCGCTATCCATAGTCGGCCCCAGGCTGGCGATCTTCCCGACCTTCTTCGAAAAAAAGGAGAAAGGGCCCGAGGATGAGAAAAAGCAAAAGGAAGATTTCGACCTCAAGAAAAAGATCGAGGAGCTGAAACTGCCCGTCGATCTCGGCGCGCTCCACATTCCCGGCGCCTCTTTCTCCATCACGACCGCCGAGGAAAAACTCTGGGGCAGCCTCAATCTGGAACTTTTGGAATTCGCTCCGGAAAAAGAAGCCGATCTGAAGATCACCGGCAACGCCCGCTACGTCAAGGGCGATGACGTCACGATAGAAAGGATGCCCTTTTCCTTGGACGCCGCCTTCAATTTCTCCGATTCCCTTATCCCCACCGGCGCCAAAGGTTCGCTGCTCATAACGAATCTGACCGGCAGAGCCGGCGAGATCGACCTCGCGAACTGGTACGTCCTGGGGAACCTCCAGGCGGAGTGCGAGAACGTCGGCCAGGCTCTCCTTATCAAGAATCTCTCCATAGCCCTGAAGCAGGGCAAAAAAGACGTGGCCGGCCTTACCACCAAGGGACGCTACGACGTTAATTCCGGCAGCGCCGAGGCGGCCGCCGCTTTGCAGGTCATGCCTTCCGGGCTCTGGGAAAAACTTTTCGGCGACCGCGTGCCGCTGGCTCTGGGGCAGTTGGAGACCGCGCTCACTTCCAGCGCCAAGTGGGACAATTCCGCCAGCACGCTTTCCGGCACGAACCACCTTTTCCTGAGGAAAGTCTCTTACACCGCCCACCCGCAGCTTCCGGCCGTGGACTGCGAGCTAGTCTCCACCACGCGCTACGAGGCCGCCAAGAAGAAGATCTCCTTCGACAGATTCGACCTTTCCGCCCGCCGCCCAGACGGCAGCGTCATGCTGCTCGTCAA
>DFCM01000082.1:0-7697 GCA_002366995.1 bacterium UBP3_UBA3054
ACATTTCCGCGGGCGGCTCTCCCACCGCCAGGCCGCCGATGGCCAGGCCCGGCAGATCGTAGCGCATCAAGCCTTCCAAACAGCGCAGCCTCTCGTCGTCAAGAACTCCGCCCTGCACGATGCCGAACAAAAGCTGTCTGGGGAAATCCCCGCCCTCGCGCTCGTTGAAGGCCTTGTTGGATTCCACGCAGGTGCCAAGCCACCTTAGCGTCCTGTTGACAGCCGATTCGATATATTTCCTTTCAGCCAAAGCCGGCGGGCATTCGTCGAAAGCCATGGCGATGTCGGAACCAAGGACTTGCTGCATGAGCATAGATTCCTTAGGGCCAAGGAACATCTTCTGGCCGTCGATGTGGCTCTTGAAGGCCACTCCCTCGTCGCTGATGTTCCTAAGGTCAGCCAGGCTGTAGACCTGGAAACCGCCGCTGTCGGTAAGTATGGAACGATCCCAGGACATGAACTTGTGCAGGCCGCCCAGCTTCGCCATAGTCTCCATCCCGGGGCGCGTCATCAGATGATACGTGTTCCCCAATATGATGTCGGCGCCCAAAGCTTCCAGTTCGCTGTTCGGCATAGCCTTGACCGCGGCCCTCGTCCCCACCGGCATGAAGCGCGGCGTGGTGAAAGTTCCGTGCGCGGTCCTGACAACCCCCGCCCTGGCTTTGCAACCCGCATCCTTATGTTCCAGATTAAAGATCATATTTTATTTACATTATACTCAACGCTTATCCCCTGAAGTTTCCACAAGATACTCACATGTTTTTCAGATCCTGCGGCTGAACTGCAAAAGGTAGAGATCGTAGTAGGCGCCCTTCTTGGCCATCAGTTCGGCGTGGCTGCCCCTTTCTATGATCTTGCCGTCGTCCAATACGAAGATCTCGTCCACCTTGTGGATGGTGGAAAGACGGTGCGCCACGATCATACTTGTACGGCCGATCATCAGTTTGTCGATGGCGTCCTGGATCAAGTGCTCGGTCGCCGGGTCGACGTTGCTGGTCGCCTCGTCGAGGATCAGTATCCTCGGGTCGTGCGCCAACGCTCTGGCGAAGCAAAGCAGCTGCTTTTCGCCGGCGGAGAGCGTCGCGCCGCGTTCCGCCATCACTTCATCGTAGCCATGCGGCAGTTTTTCGATGAACTGGTTGGCGCAGACGGTCTCGGCGGCCTTTATGGCCTTCTCCCTCGTGATCGTAGGATCGCCCAAAGCGATGTTCTCATAGATGGAGCGGCTGAAGACGAAAGTGCCCTGCAGAACGATGGAGATGTGTTTTCTCAGTTCCTCGTTCGACCAGTCTTTGACGTTCACGCCGTCCAGAAGCACCTCCCCCTTGTTGGCGTCGTAGAAGCGGCAGACCAGGTTGATCAAAGAGGACTTGCCGGCGCCCGTCGGACCGACGATGGCGATGCTCTTGCCAGGTTCGATCTTGAAGGAAACGTCTTTCAGGACCTGCTCGTTCTCAATGTAAGAGAAGTCCACGTTCTTAAATTCTATTTCGCCCTGCGGCTTCCCGACTATCACGGGAAGCTCGGGCTGCGCCACTTCGTTCTTGGTGTCGAGGAGCGTGAAGATGCGCTCCGAAGCCGCCAGGCTGCTCTGCAATTGCGTGATCTGGTTCGATATCTGCATCAGGGGATTGCAAAGGTGGCCGAAGTACGTGATGAAGGCCATCAGGGAACCTAACGTAAGATCGCCGTCAAGCACGCAGATGCCGCCGTAGAGGATGATGAGCGCAGTGCCGAAATGACGGATGAGGTCCAGTATCGGACCGAAGACGCCCATGCAGATGACGTTCTTGAAGCCGGCCTTGTAATAGGAGGCGTTCACTTCCGCGAATTCTTCCCTTCTGCGTTTCTGCTGGTTGAAACTTTGTATCATCTTGATGCCGGAGAACTCCTCCGTCAGAACGCCGTTGATCTTAGCCAATATCCTTCTCAGTTCCCTGTGCACCTTCCTTACGATGAGCCTGAAAACGATCGTGATGACGACGCAGAAAGGCAGTACCGCGAGCGAGACCAGCGTCAGCTTCCAGTTGATGTACAAAACGATGATGAGCGAGCCGATGAACATGCCGGCGCTTGCCAGCATCTGGACCGCGACGGTCGAGAGCATCGAGTTGATGGCCTCGATGTCGTTCGTCACCCTGGTCACAAGCTTGCCGATCGGCGTCCTGTTGAAAAGCGAGACGGAAAGGCTCTGAAGATGTTTGAACAAAGCCATCCTCAGCGAGTACATCGTGCGCTGGCTGGCAATTTCAAGCGTCAGGCGGTGGAAGTAGTCGGCGAGGGCGTGAACGGCCAGAACGAGCAGGAAGAGGCAGAACATCCTCTTCAGGCCCGTGATGTCCGCGCCCCTTATTTTCGTGAGGAGCGCCGGGTCGATGTCCGCGAACTGTTTGTCGGGAACGAACCAGTTGCCGCCATAGACGAAGCCGTGCGTCCCGTCATAGCTTTCCTTTTTGAAGATGTAGTGGTTCTCGCCCTTATTTTTTATGGAATCGCTGATGTCCTTGTTCTTTTCCAAAAAGCTCGTCGGCACAGCGGCGGTGGCGTCTCCGGCGGGGATCGCCACTTCCGCGAGTTTCGGGAACTTTACGAAAGCCTCATCTTTGGAATCGACGAAGGTGTAGAGAGGAACGAGATAGTTGTCTATGCTCTTCCTGTAGATGTTTGGCGTAATGAGCTGCGTGGCGGAGCTGAGCGCCAGGAAGACCAGAGCGAGGATGATGTAAAGCTTCTGAGGCGCCGCGTATCCGAGAAAGCGCCTGATGTAGCTTATGTCAAAGCCGCTCTTATACTGATCTTCAGCATCGAAATCTTTGTGGCTATGACTCATTTTTCATCCTCTATTACGGCGCTTTGCAGCATGAAAAGCTCTTTATAGTAAGGCGATCTGACCTTCAATTCCTCGTGCGCGCCGATGTTTTCGATCTTGCCGTGATCCAGGACTATCGTGCGGTCCGCGTTCTTCACGGCCGAGAGCCTGTGGGCGATGATGATGTTGGTCGACTTGCCCCTGATCTCGCCGAGCTCTTTTAGGATCTCGCTCTCAGTTTCCGCGTCCACCGCGGAGAGCGCGTCGTCTAAGACAAGTATCCTCGGCCTCAGGGAAAGCGCCCTGGCGATAGCGATCCTCTGTTTCTGGCCGCCGGAAAGCGTCACGCCTCTTTCCCCCACCCAGGTGTCGTACCCGTCGTTGAAGCGCATGATGTCGTCGTGGATGAAGGCTTTCTTCGCCCAGTAGACGACTTCCTCGTCGTCCATTTCAGGCTTGGCGAAACGGATGTTGTCCTTTATCGTCATGCTGAAAAGGAAAGGCTCCTGCGGCACATAGCCGAAGACGCCCCTCAGTTCGTCAAGCTTGTATTCCGCCACGTCTTTTCCGTTCAAAAAGACCGTGCCGGGAGGCGGACTGTAAAGGCGCATGCAAAGGTCGACAAGAGTCGTCTTGCCGCTGCCCGTCCTTCCCACGATGCCAAGAGTCTCCCCTTCCGCCACGTGGCAGGTGATGTTTTCCAGGGCGTTCTTTATGGCGCCGGGATACTTGTAGGTGAGATCCTTCACTTCCAGGAGCGTTTCTCCCTTGACGGTTTCCGATCCGTCCTTTATGGTGCTCTCATCCTCGATGATCGTCTGGATGCGCTCGGCGCTCGCGCAGCCTCTCTCAAGGTGGTTGATGACTTCGCTGACGGCGATCATGGGCCAGGTCATGGTGCCAAGGTACATGTAGAACTTCGTGAAAGTTCCCAGCGGCATTTCGCCCATTATGATGCGTTTTCCGCCGAACCACAAAAGGAGCGCCATGCAAAGGTTGGAGACCACCATGATCAAGGGACCCATCATCGCCCATTTCCTGACCAGCGCGATAGAGTTGTCAACGTAAGCTTTCCCCTCTTTTCCGAAACTATCCAGGGACGCCGGTTCGTCGCCGTAAGCTTTGACGACCATGATGCCGGCGAAGATCTCCTGCGCGCGTTCGTTCATGGCGGAGAAAGATTCCTGGACTTTGCCGAAAAGCACCCTTATCTGGCGTCCGATCACTCTCACCACGATCATGATGATCGGCGCGGGAACGAGCACCAGAAGCGCCAGCTTCCAGTTTTCCTGGAGCATCAGAACTATGATCATGCCGCCCATGACGAGGGAGTCGGCGCCCGCCAGCATGCCGAAGGCTACGGAATGCTCGACCGCCTGCACGTCGTTGGTCATGTGCGCGGTAAGGTCGCCCACCCTGTGCTTGTCGAAATACTCGGGCGGCATCGTCTGCAGATGATCGAAGATCTTCTGCCTAAGGTCGCGGTTGATCTTCAAGCCCACGCCGGAAAAACAGTAGCGCCACAGGAAGCGGAAGAATATGCCGCACGTCATGATCGCGATCATGGTCAGGCAGAGCTTTCTCAAAAGCTCCCTGGTGGCCGTGCCGTCTGACAGCGCGTCGAAAGCCAAAGCGATGAAGTGCGGCATCAAAAGGACCGCCAGGTCTATGCAGGCCAGGCCCAGTACGCCGATGAGGAAACGGTAGCGGTACTGCCAAACGTATCCCCAGAGGATCTTCATCCCCGCTTTGGTTATCCTGTCTCCCTGGCTTCCGCCGTGAAAATGTGGAGGCATAAAAATTCAGCCCCGGTTGCGGTAAAGATTAGGATCGACAACGGCTCTCATGGCCTCAAGGTCCATTTCTTTCCCTAGGAAAGCGGCTATCCTCGGCACCCAGTCAGCGGGATCGCGCATAAGATCGTTGTAGTTCACGAAAAAGACTGAAAAACAGGAGTTGGCTTCCAAAAAGCCAAGAACTTCGGAAAGGTGCCGGTTGTAAGTCGTGATCATCTCCTCGTCGGAGATCTTGTCAACCGCCTCTCCCCTTCTTATCAGCATTTGCTTCTGGCTCTTCATGATCTCCTCGATGTCGCGGCGCATGAAGAGCACCTTGTAGCGGTAGCCCTTCAGGGGCAACTTCGTCAAAAGCAGCGCTATTATCTTGACCGCCTTGCCGACCGCCTCGGGCATCCAGGCCGTGTCATCAGGGAGTTTTTTCACCCTTTCGAATTCGTAGTAGCCCTTCGGATTGTCCTCGTCGGCCGTCCTTATGTTGTCCTGCAGCGGAGGAATGCCGCCCGCTTCCAGCATCTTCATCATCATGGATGTCCCGGAGCGCGGCAGCCCGGAGACCACCATCAGTTCCTTTTCGAAAAGCCTGCCGAAAAATGAAAAAGCCATTTTACTTTTCCTTGCGCACCATGACCGCCACCGGGCAGTCGACGTATTCGTCACTGAAGAGTATCGAGCTTTCGAAGCCTTCCTTCACGTCCATGCTGGCAACAGCCAGATCGACCGCGCCGGTCCCGACCGCTTCGTAGAGCTTGTCGTAATCCATGACAACAAGTTCGACCTTCGCGTTGAGGTAAAGGGCCAGCCTCTTGATCAACTCGACGTTGAAACCGACGACCTCGCCCTGCGTATTGCGGTAGTTCATGGGCCTGTTTTGTATCTCGGTCGCGATCTTAAGAGTCCTTTCAGGCTTGCCGGGCTCCTTTATTTTCGGCATTGTGGGATACGGGGTCAGGACCCAGCGTTCGTACATGTCCTTGTACGTCCCGTCCTTCTTGTATTTCTTGATGTAGGCGTTGACTTGCTTCATCAGCTCCGTTTTCTTTTTGGGAGCGGCGATGGCGACGTGTCCTTCCGCCAGATCCTCGGGCAGGACAACGAAAGCCTCGTTAAAAAGCGCCGCGGCGTGGTCAAGGGTCGGCCTGTCGAAGACCGCGCCGTCGATCTTCTCGGTCTGGAGAGCCGGCAAAAGCTCCTCGACGGAGGAATAAGGCATCATCTTGGCGTAAGGGAAGCGCTTCTTGGCCGCGGCGTAGGATTCCGTCTGTTCGCTCCCGCCCACCTTGTAGATGGGGTTGTTGAGCTGATAGACGGTCGTTATCTGCGTCGTGGCGTTGGCGCACCCGAAAAGCAGAAAAGAAAGAAGAAGCAAAGATAATTTTTTCATGTTAATCACCGACATTTATGAGTTCATATTTTCTGGTGCCCAAACCGATCTTTTCGCCGTGCTCAAGCTGGATCCTCCAGTCCGTGTCCGGGGAGACCTTGCCGAAGTGGTCGCGTCCTTTGACCTTGCTCTGCCCGAGATAACTGTTCCCAATGACAGGCTGCGCCAAAACGGCGTCCACGCAGGCCTGGTCGACGGCCACAGGATCAAATGAGGCGAAGATGCCGACGTCGGGAACGATCGCCGCGTCGGATTCTCCATGGCAGTCGCAGAAGGGCGAGACGTCTATTACGAAGTTGATGTGGAACTGCGGACGTCCCTGGACGACCGCCTTGGCGTATTCCGTCGTCTTCATGTCGACAGAACCAGCCTTGGCGCTCCACATCGGGCTTATGGCGTCCGTGGGACAGACGCCGATGCAGCGGCCGCAGCCAAGGCAGACGTTCTCCTGGATCCTGCATTTCCTGTTCGTGATCTTCGGCGCGCCGTGCGCGCAGATCTTGAAGCACTTGCCGCAGCCGATGCAGCGCTCGCCGTCCACCTGGACGATCCCGTCGCTGTGCATGACTTTTTTGCCGGCCCTTGATCCGCAGCCCATGCCGAGATTCTTGATGGCGCCGCCGAAGCCCAGCATCTCGTGCCCCTTGAAGTGGCTCATGGAGATTATCGCGTCGGCGTCCATGATAGTCCTGCCGATAATGGCTTCCTTAAGCAGCACGCCGCCCTCTATGGGGACCGTCACGTCGTCCGTTCCCTTAAGCCCGTCGCCCATGATGACGGGGCAGCCCGTCACGGCCGGGACGTAGCCGTTTGTCATGGCGGTCTCAATATGCTCGATGGCGTCCTTCCTCGAACCGACGTAGAGCGTGCTGCAGTCGGTCAGGAAGGGCTTGCCGCCCATCTTTTTTATCTTGTCCGCCACCACTCTCGAGAAATTGGGCCTCAGGAAAGTAAGGTTGCCCCTTTCGCCGAAGTGGATCTTGATGGCCACGAATTTCTTTTCCAGGTCAAGTTCCTTGAACCCGGCCTTGTCGAGGAGCAGGGATAATTTGTCCAAAAGGCTGGTGCCGACTTTCGTCCTGACGGACGTGAAATATACTTTTGAAGTTTTGGCTTTCGGCATAAGATACTCTCGTTTGAAGTTAAATTTTACTATCTTTATATTTTACCAAAATGGTATAATTTCCAAAGTGTGTTCGTGAACAATCAAAAAGGAAGGATATATGGATTATTTCTCTCTGGCGCTCAAAAAGCATGAAGAATGGCGCGGCAAGATCAGCCTTACCCCGCTGTGTCCGCTTGTCAACAAGGACGACCTCAGCACGGCCTACACCCCCGGCGTGGCCGCTCCCTGCCTGGAGATCAAGGATGATCCCAGTTTAGCTTACCGCTACACAAGAAAGTGGAACATGGTCGCCGTCATCACGGACGGCTCCGCGGTCTTAGGCTTGGGCAACATCGGCCCCTTAGCCGGCCTCCCTGTCATGGAGGGAAAATCCGTCCTCTTCAAATCCTTCGGCAACGTTGACGCCTTCCCCATCTGCGTCAACACCCAGAACGTCGAGGAATTCATCGCGACCGTCAAAAACATTTCTTTGGTCTTCGGCGGCATCAACCTTGAGGACATCTCCGCCCCCCGCTGCTTCGAGATCGAGGAACGCCTTATCAATGAACTGGACATCCCGGTCTTCCACGACGACCAGCACGG
>DFCM01000082.1:7768-15002 GCA_002366995.1 bacterium UBP3_UBA3054
GACGACCAGCACGGCACCGCGGTAGTAACTCTCGCGGCCCTCTACAACGCCACCCAGATCGTCGGCAAGGAGATCGAGGACCTCAAGATCGTAATAAACGGCGTGGGCGCGGCCGGAACCGCCATCGCCCGCCTCCTCTACGCCAACGGCGCCAGAGATTTCACGCTCCTCAACACCAAGGGCATCATCTCAAAAGAACACATGACCTTGGATCCCAAGAGAGCCGAGCTTCTCGATTTCGCGGTCCGCGACAAAGGCACCGGCGGACTCGCGGAAGCCGTCAAGGGCGCCGACCTCTTCATCGGCGTCTCCGCCCCCAACATCCTGACCGCCGACATGGTCAAGACCATGGCGAAAGACCCCATGATCTTCGCCTGCGCCAACCCCACTCCCGAGATCGATCCGGAGCTGGCCAAGTCCGCCGGCGCCAAGGTCGTCTGCACCGGCCGTTCCGACTATCCCAACCAGGTCAACAACGTCCTGGCCTTCCCGGGCATCTTCCGCGGCGCCCTCGACGCCCGCGCGCCCAAGATCACGGAAGAAATGAAACTGGCGGCCGCCCAGGCCATAGCCGGCATGGTGAGCCCCGACGAGCTGAAGCCCGACTACGTGATCCCGCCGGCTCTCGACCGCGAAGTGACCAGAGCCGTCGCCGAAGCGGTCTACTGCGCCGCCAAAGGCAACGTGATCTAACTTAGAGGTGTCAAAATGAGAATGCAGACTTTCGGAACCGGCGTCATCGTTTGCGGCGCCGCGCGTTTTTCCTATCTCGGCAACGGGCTGGTCAGAATAGAGCACAGCCCTGACGGGTCGTTTTGCGACAGGCCGACTTTGAGAGCATTCGCCCCGCTTTCCCCGAGGCCCTTTTCCTCCGTGGAATTTTCCGAGACCGGCGTCAGGCTGGAAACCCCGGAGATGACCATTGATTACACGGACGCCCCGGAACTTACCAAGGAGAACCTAAGCATAGAATGGCGCGCCGGCGGAATGGAAGGGACTTACCGTTTCGGCGATCTCGAACACGAGAACTTAGGATCCCCTTACACGCTTGACCACTTCTACGACGCTCAGATCCCGGATCAGGGCGTCCACCCAGGCGGCTCCCAGACCTCCTCCCGCTACGGGGAAATGAACCTTTTCAACACCAACTGGAACATCGCGGAATACGCCAAGGCTCATCCGGAGGAAGTCAGGCTGATGAAGCCGATCCTCTGGACCACCTTCAAGCGCTATGAGAAAATGCCGGAAGGCATTAAAAAGGAACTCGACATCTGGAAAAAATTCCCTTCCGGCCCCGTTAGCAAAGCGGGCTACTGGACTATGGACGAGAGCGGCATGTACTGTCTGGACGAGGAGGGCTGGCCAATTGAAGACCCAAGAACCGGCTGCGTCAACTTTTTCTTCGGCTGCTACGGCAGAGATTTCAAGCGCGCCATGAGCCAGTTCGCGGCTCTTCTCGGCAAGACTCCCGTTCCTCCCCGCTGGGCCTTCGGCAACTGGTATTCCCGCTTCTATCCCTACACGGAAAAGGAAGTCAAGGAAGTCGTCAGGCAGTTCGAGAAGCACGACGTGCCCCTGGACGTCCTGATAGTGGACATGGACTGGCACAAAAACGGCTGGGCCGGCTGGGATATAGCCGAGGAGAAATTCCCCGATTTCCGGGAATTCTGCGAATGGAAGGACAAAGCGGGACTGAAGATCGGCCTGAACCTCCACGACGAGGACATCTGCCGCGAAGATTCCCATTTCAAAAAATTTTGCGAAATACTGGGCCTTCCGGAGGACTGCGCTCCGGAAAAGGAGGACAGGGAAGATTTCCAAAAACTTAACGACCAGCTTGGCTTGAAGATCCGCCGCCCCGGACATTCCAAAGACCTCTACCACGTCGACTACCTCGACAAGAAGAATTGGGAGGCTTTCCAGAAAGTCTGCTACGATCCTATGGAGGAAGCGGGCGTGGACTTCTGGTGGGAGGACATCTGGCAGGGGCTTTATCCCCACATCAACATGAACCTCTGGAAAATGGAGCTTTTGAGGCGCCGCCAGGAAAAGCGGGGCAAACGCCCAATGTTTCTGAACCGCTACGCCGGCTGGGGCTCCCACCGTTATCCCGCCTTCTTCTCCGGCGACACCGGCTCCCACTGGCCCGTTTTGAAAATGGAAGCGAAAATAAACCAGCTGGCCGCCCACGTTGACATGTCCTATTTCTCCCACGACCTGGGAGGCTTCGTTGGCGAAGTGATAGGCGAGCTTCAGGGCCACGTTTCACCCGAACTTTACGTCCGCTGGATGCAGCTGGGAGCGATGTGCCCCATAATGCGCGTGCACAGCGACCACGGCATAAGGGAGCCCTGGAACTACGCTCCCGAAGTCGAGAAGCTGGCCAGCGAGGCCTACAGGCTCCACCACAGCCTCGTCCCCTACTTCTACCACTACGCCAGGGAAAACTACGACACCGGCTGCCCCATCATCCGCCCGGTCTATTTCGAGCAGCCGGATGATCCGGAAGCTTTCGCTCACGAAGGCGAATACTTCGTGGGCGAAAAACTCTTCTTCTCGCCAATAGTGGAACAAGGCGGCTTCCACACCGTTAAGTTCCCGAAAGGCGAATACGTCCACTTCACAACCGGTGAGAAATACAAGGGCGGCGACGTCCTGGAAGACCGCTTCCGGGCCGACTACATGCCGCTTTTCGCCAAAGCCGGAGCGATCATCCCCCGCCAGGCCCTTTCCAAGCGCCTTGGCTCCAAGGCCCCCGATCCTTTGATCTTCTCAATTTTCCCGGGCGGAAACGACCAATTCGCTTACTACGAGGACGACGGCATAAGCCCGGATTACGCCGAGAATTTCCTAAGGCTCCCCCTAACCCACGAGGAGACCAGGGAGAAGACCGTCATAACGGCCGAAGCCATTGTAGGCTTCTACCCCAAGGCCAAAACCACCCGCGACCTGCGCTTCGATTTCCTCTTTGCGGAAAAGCCCTCTAAGGTCACCCTGACGGACCAGAAGAACGACGGCGCGGAAAAGGAATTCTCCTACGACGAGAAGACCAAAACGCTCACCGTGGAACTGAAGGCTCAGAACCTAAAGTTCCCCTTCGCCCTGACAGTGATAAAATAACCGCGCAAAGGACGCTAACAAAGTTCAAGTGAAAACGCAGCATATACCCCTCGCTCACGGACTACGCGTGCATGGCCGTGATTAGCGTCCTCCGTGAGTTCGCTTAGGGGTACATGCTGCGTTCTCACAATGCGCGTGTTGCGCTAGCAATTAGGCTTCGTCAGTTTCGACGTCTTCGAGAGAGTCGAAGGGATTGGCGGGCTTTTCGGCCTCAGGCTCGTCGGATTTTTCGGGCTCCTTCAAACCTTCCTCGTCGATGAAGAGCTTCTGATAGGTCGCCTTGTCCACCTTGTAAGTGAACCTGCCGTACCACTCGTTGTACTGGTTGGCTTCGTCGGCCGCTTTCAGGTCGGCGTCTTTTTCCGCTCTGGTCACTTCGTTCGTGCCGCGGTCGGGCGCCTTGAAGGCGGCCTTGATGGAAACGGAGGAATCGCCGCCGTCCTCGCTTTTGCCGTACAGCGTGTAGTTGAGGCCGCTCATTAATTCGACGTTCAGGTAAGTGCCGCCGGCATTTTCAGAGGCTCCTTCAGCCTCCTTGGCTTCCAGGCGGGAAAGCGTTTCGGTTAGCCTAAGAAGAGCGCCGGAATTCGGCTTGGCGCCGTCTTCAAGGACGAGGCCGCTCTCCCCTTCCTTAGCAACGAGGGTGTAGTCCGAGCCTTCTATTTTCGCGATCTCGTCTTTCTTCAGTTCCAGGATAAAGGGATCGCGCCAGTCTTTGGGATCGGCGTTGACTCGGAAGATGTTCCTGACGAGCATCGGTTTTTCCTCGTCGGTCAGGCGCAAGTACTGGCCGACGAACAAGGCGTCCATGGAATAGGCCCGGGCGGTCATGTCGTCGTCGCTGCTGTGCATTTTTGTGCGGCCCAGAATGAAGGAGGAGGCTTTCTTGCCGTCCGGCAGAAAAGTCTCGACGCGCAGTCCTGCGTTGGTCGTCACTTCGTCGGGATCGGCCACGCTCATCTTCTGGTAGCCGGATTTCCTGACGTTTATCACTTGCCCCGCTTTCAGCGCGTAGATCTCGGAAAGCAGGTTGGCGAGCAGGTAATATTTGGCTCTGAAGTTGCTTCCGTCCTTTACCACCCAGAAGTTACCTTCCTTCTCGATCGTCACTTCGCTAGCGTTGTTTTTCAGCGTGACTTTCGTGATGTCGTTGACGGGATAATCCTTGTAGATCGTGTCGCCGAGTTTGCGTTCCGAGCTCGCTTTAAAAGACTGATATTTTTTGTAAGCGAAAATGCCGCCCAAACCGAGAAGGGCGATCAGAAGAAGTATTAGAGTGGTTTTCGCGTTCATAATTTATCTCTGTTTAACTCTGTATTGGTGACGGATCGCGAGGAAAATGCCGATTATGCAGACGATGGCCGGGACGAGCGCGATGTTGAGAAGCTTGAGGTAGAAGCCGAGCCTTTCCTTGTCGCGGTTGAGGTTCTTCCTAACCTGCTTCAGCTCCCTGGCGATCTGCTGGCGCTGGTTCTGGAACTCCTTGATCTTCTTCTCCTGCTCGGGGCTTATGATCATGCGCTGGGAATCGTCCTTCTGCTGCTGGAGTTCGAAGAGCTGGCGCTGCAGAGTCTCGTACTGCTGGGAAAGGGCCTGCTCCTTGCTGAGCCATTCGTTCTGGGCCTTCTTCTCAAGATCCTGCACGACCGTAAAGGGCCTTTCGTAGCTGTCGCGGGCTCTTATGGCGATGAGGTTCTGGTCGCCGCTGAGCTGGTTGATGGCGTTCAGGATCAGCGTGTAGTTGTTGTTGAGCGGCTGGTAAGCCTGCATGCCCATGAAGCCTACTTGGCGGATATTGTACTGGTCGCAGAGGACGTCCACGTCCGCGAAGACCACGATCGTGTTGTCGACTTCCGCGTAGGCAAGGAGGTTGGTCGTGCCCTGGAAGGCGCTCTCGAATTGCCCGCTCACCTTCGCTACCATCGGGTAGTTCTTGACGTCGGAATTGAAGTTCATCCTTAAGTCGCTGGCTTCCTGGAAAACTTCCGATTTGCCGATAAGGGAGGCGGAAAGGCTCGTCGAGACAAGCGGCGTAAGAGTCGTCTTGGCGTCCTGCTTTTTGATTATGGCGCCCGTAAGCGGAAGCAGCATGCGGTCAAGCTGGGCCGTCATGATCTCGCTTGAGTTGAAGCATTCGCCGCTCGCGCTGATCCAGAGAGGGTTCTTCTCCTGGCCGCCGCTCTGGCTGCTCAGGATAGTCGGATGGTCAAGGTCGGCCACGACTTTTTCAGGGTCAACGGTAAAGCCCCATTTCTCGAAGAGCACGTTGGCGTCGGAAGCGCCGAACGGCATGATCGGGCTGTGCTCGTCCCTGTCGGCGGTGCACAAGGGGTCGACGAAGAAGATGACCTTGCCGCCCTTCATGACATACTGGTCGATGGCGATCATGGTCTCGTCCGGCCAGGCTTTGGGATGCACGACCAAAAGGATGTCCACGCCCTCGAGGTTCACGGGGCTGTCAGGCTTGATGTTTTTGACGACGTAGTTGCGCTTCAGTTCGTTTATTATGATCCAGGGCTGGTAGACGCCCTTGGAATTGCGGCCGTACATGTCGCTCTTGTCGGTGCCCGTGATGGGAAGGGAGCTGATGACGCCGACCGTCTTTTTCTGAGGATGCAGGACCTGGTAGATGAGCTGCGAGACGTCGTACTCGAGGTAGCGCTCGCGGCTGATGTCAACGACAGGAAGAGCGGCGTTCTGGTCGAGCGCCTCCGCCACGATGCCGAAATAGAAGTAGCCGTCGGCCGAAGGGTCGCTGCTGAAGCCGACTCTTCTGAGGCCGTATTTCAGGGCCCATTCCTCTTCGTCAGAGTCGAGCTTCGGATCAAGCACTTCAACTTTCACGCTGCCTTTGGAGGCGTTCTCATATTCCTTGAGCAGGTCCTTGACGCGCCCGGCGAAAGCCTTCAGCTGCGAGGGCTGGCCTCTCAGGCTGGAAGAGTAGAAGAGTTTCAAGGTGACGTCCTGATCGAGGTCCGAGAGCATCTTCTTCGTGCCGTCCGTCAGGCTGTAAGTTTTCGCCTCCGTGATGTCAAGGCGGAAATAAACGCTGGCGGCGACGAAATTCACGATGATAATGACCGCGAGCAGAGCTATGAGCCCTACCGCGGAAGTCAGAAATTTCTGGGAAAAGAAGTTCATATATTCTGCCTCAGGAAGCTTTGCGCGAAGTTAAGACCACAGAAGTAGCGGATAGCATGAAGGTGATCAGGGAAGCGTAGTAGATAAGGTCCCTGGAATCTATAACACCGCGCTGCACGGAATCGAAGTGGTACATAAAGGAGAGCGAGGCGATGAAGTTGGCGACGCTCAAAGGAACGGTGGTGGCCAAGGCTTCCGTAACTGGGCCCCAGCCGGCGATCACGAAGAAGAGGCAGATGACCAGGCAGATGATGAAGGCCACGACCTGGTTCCTCGTAAGGCTGGAAGCGAAGCTCCCGACCGCCAGATAGCAGCCGGCCAGAAGGAAGCTGCCGATATATCCCGCGATTATCTGCCCGATGTCAGGATTGCCGAGATAGCAGACCGTAATGACCATCGGGAATGTAAGGACGAGCGCGATGCCGATGAAGAGCCAGCCGGCCAGGAATTTTCCAAGGATCGCCTGCGGCAGAGTTACCGGCAGGGTAAGCAGAAGCTCTATGGTCCTGGTGCGGCGCTCCTCCGCCCACATCCTCATGGCGACCGCCGGAATAAGGAAGAGGTACAGCCAGGGATGCCAGACGAAGAAGGCCCTTAAGCTCGCGTCGTTGCTGTTGTAGAAGTCGCCGAACTGGAAAGTGAAGAAACCGCAGAGGATAAGGAAAATAACGATGAAGACGTACGCCACCGGCGAACCGAAGTAGCCGCTCATCTCTCTTTTTATGATGCTTAATGTCGTTCTCATATCACTGCCTCGTTACGTTGCGGAAGACTTCGTCGAGTCTGCCTTCCTCTACTGAGAACTGCGTGTTGCGCCAGTTGCGGCGTCTGATCTCCTCCGCTACGGCGGGCGCGATGACGTTTCCGCCGGAAGGAAGGACTCTGACAACGATGGATCCGTTCTCTTCTTTCAAGATCTCGGTATTGGCGACGTTGGCCAGGCTCATGAAAGCGCTCTTGGCTTCCTCCGCGC
>DFCM01000082.1:15151-16927 GCA_002366995.1 bacterium UBP3_UBA3054
TGGGCGAACCGTTCGCGACGATCTTGCCGTTGGCAATGATTATCGCCCTGGTGCAGACCGCGTCCACTTCCTCGAGGATGTGCGTGGAAAGAATGATACACTTGTTCTCGGCCATGCCGGATATCATGCGCCTGACTTCGAATTTCTGGTTGGGATCAAGTCCGTCCGTCGGTTCGTCCAGGATCAGAACGGGAGGATCGGGCAGTATGGCCTGGGCGAAGCAGACGCGCTGCTTGTAGCCTTTGCTTAGCGTGTCGACGGTCTGCGGCAGAACTTTTTCCAGACTGCAGATCTCGACCGCGCGGTCAAATTTCTTTTTCAGTTCGGAACCGCTGAATCCTCTCACTTCCGCGATGAACTTCAGATACCCTTCCACGGTCATGTCGGGGTAGACCGGAGCGTTCTCGGGAAGGTAGCCGATCTGGCGGCGGGCATTCAGGGAATCTTTCAGGATGTCATAGCCGTTGATGACGGCCGTGCCGGAGCTTGGCGGGAAAAAGCCTGTCAGCATGCGCATCGTCGTGCTCTTGCCGGCGCCGTTCGGGCCAAGGAAGCCAAGCACTTCGCCTTTCTGAACCTCAAAGGTGATGTCGTCCACCGCCCTGAAATTACCGAAAAGCTTGATAAGATGTTGAACTTGAATCATATTAGTTGATCGATAAGTTTTAATATGTTGTCATTTTGACAAAATGAAATTATATCAAAGGTTATACAAGCAAAAACCGTGCCGCTAACCCTTCCGCAGTTTCGCCTCCCCCCTCGCGGAAAAATCCAGCCAGACGGCGTTCTCCGGAATGATCTCGGGAAAGAGGTCGGCCCACTCGATCACGCAGATTCCGTCGCCCGAGCAGTACTCTTCCCAGCCGATGCCCCAGATCTCGTCCGTGCTTTTCAGACGGTAAAAGTCGAAGTGGTAAACGAAAGGCTTTTTGAAGCGGTACTCCTGGATGAGCGTGTAGGTCGGGCTGCCCAAAAAGAGCGTGTTCTCCCCCTGCAGGGCTCTTATCAGGCCTTTTACGAATGTCGTCTTCCCGACGCCCAGATCCCCTTTAAGGCAGAGCACATCGCCCGGCTCGAGGTAAGCCGCGAGCTTTTCGCCAAAAGATATGGTCTCTTTTTCAGACCTGGCTTTGAAACTGAAATCAGAAATGTTCATAGCCCGTCCAATCGTTCGCTTTTCCGTCTATCAGAAGAGGGTGCCTGCCCGCTTTTTTCATTTCGCCCACTACGGTAAGTTTCAGCGAGAACTTTTTCTCAAAACGTCTCTGAAGTTCGCGGCTGAATCTTGTTTTTCGGAATAGTCATGAGCAACTCGAAATCCTCGCCGCCAGTTAAGGCTTCTTTCAGGCCGCAGCCTGCGGCGCAAGGAACGGCGTCCCCGATTACCGCCATAGTCAGTTTGCTTGCTATGGCCAGGCGCCTTCCGTCCTCGCAGAGCCCGTCGGAAAGATCCATCATGGCGCTGGGGGTCAGCTTTTCCGAAAGCCATCTAGCCTCGGCAAGCCTTGGCTCGAATGAGAGGTGCTTGCCGCTCTTGAAAGTGTTTCCCAGAGAGCCCGTCACCAAGACCAGATCGCCCGCCTTGGCTCCGGACCTTAGGAGCGCCTTGCCCCTTTCGACTTTTCCGATGAGCGTCAAGGTGAGCGTCAGCGCTTCGGCTCTCACCGTATCGCCGCCCACTATGGAAAGCTTATACTTTTCCGCTTCTTTGCCCAGGGCGGCCATGAAACGCGTGAGAAAGGCCGCAGAGGCCGTTTTGGGCGCGCCTAGGGATAG
>DFCM01000135.1:0-2202 GCA_002366995.1 bacterium UBP3_UBA3054
GTTCTGGAACTCCAGAGCGACCTAGCCCAGGCTCTTTCCACCGAGATCAAGGCGCTGGTCGACTGGCGCATCTCCATGAGCGAGCTTTCCCGCGCCGTAGGATTAGCCCTCGACTTCAACGACGTCGTGATAGAAGACTACTACAAGCTTCCCAAGAACGAAGAAGCTTATTTCACTCGTTTCTTATTCCAGTAATAATTAAGGAGTTTTATGCGCTGGTCTAAGGCTTTGCTGCCCACCATGAAGGACAGCCCCAAGGACGCGGAGGTCATCAGCCATATCCTGATGGCCAGAGCCGGTCTCATCAGAAAAGTAGGTTCCGGTCTTTACGAATATCTGCCGGCCGGACAGAACGTGCTTTTGAAGCTCGAGAAGATCATCAGGGAGGAGCTGGCGAAAGTCGACATGCAGGAGATCCTGATGCCGATCCTGGCCCCCAGCGAACTCTGGGAAGAATCCGGCCGCCGCTTCGCCTACGGAAAAGAAATGATGGTCGTCAGGGACCGCCACGATCACGACTACATTCTCTGCCCGACGCACGAGGAGACCGTGACCGACCTTGCCAGAAGGGAGATCAGATCCTACAAGCAGCTGCCGTTTGCGGTCTACCACATCCAGCTGAAGTTCCGCGACGAGGTGAGGCCCCGTTTCGGCGTCATGCGCAGCCGCGAATTCATCATGAAGGACGGCTATTCCTTCCACACCAGCCAGGAAGACCTTGAACGTTATTACGCCATCGTCTGCGAAGCTTACAAGAAGATCTTTAAGCGCGCCGGCCTGGACACCAGAGTAGTCATCGGACACTCCGGCGCCATCGGCGGCAAGGTCGCGCACGAACTGATGGTGCTGGCCAAGACAGGCGAATCGCTCATTCTTAGCTGCTCCGATCCGGAATGCGGCTATACCGCGACCGACGAGACCAGTGACGGCACGATCCTGGATCTTCCGCAGGAACCGAACGACAAGCCGATCGAGAAAGTAGCCACGCCGCACGCCAACACCATCGAGAAGCTGGCGGAGTTCCTGAAACTCAAACAGTCCCAGACCATCAAGGCCACGCTCTTCGACTGTGACGGCAAACTCGTCATCGTCTTCATAAGAGGGGACAGGGAAGTCAACGAAGCGAAACTCTCCCGTTTGACCGGCTGCGCGCCGCAAATGGCGGGGGACAAGCTCCTCGAGAGCTTCAAAGGTAAAGTCGCCCCGGGCTTCTGCGGCCCCATCGGCCTCAACAAAGTCGAAGGCCTCACTGTCTATTTCGACAACACCGTGAAGAATCTGGTCGGCGCGGCAACCGGCGCCAACGAGGAAGGCTACCACTTTGTCAACGTCACGCCCGCCAGAGACCTCCCTTGGGCCGAGTACACCGATCTCGCCGTCATGGTGGAAGGCGACCTCTGCCCGAAGTGCGGCAAACCGATGACGGAATGCCGCGGCATCGAAGTCGGCAACATCTTCCAGCTCGGAACGAAGTACAGTTCCGCTATGGGCGCCACCTATTCCGACGAGAACAACAATGAAAAGCCCTTCATCATGGGCTGCTATGGCTTAGGCGTCGGCAGAACGGTCGCCGCGGCGGTGGAATCCTGCCACGACGAATTCGGCATCAAGTGGCCGAAAGCCATAGCGCCTTATGACATGGTCGTGCAGATCCTGGACTTAGGCGACGAAGCCGTCGTAAAAAAGGCCGAGGAACTCTACGAAGCCCTGAAAGAGAAAGGCTATTCCGTTATCTTGGACGACCGCGACCAGAAGCCGGGCTTCAAGTTCAAAGACAGCGACCTCATCGGCTTCCCTGTGAGAGTGACGATTGGTTCCAAGAACTTGGCCAACGGCATGGTGGAAGTGAAGCGCCGCTGCGACGAAGGCAAAGGCGCGCTCATCCCGTCCGAGAACGCTTTATCCGAAATTGAAAAGATCTACGAGACCTGTCCATAATATGGCGAAGAAGAATGAAAAGAAAGGCGCCCTGTATCCTCTTGGATTCATGGCCGCCAGCATCAACTGCGGCATCAAGGAAAAGAAGAACGACCTGACGCTCCTGGTCTGCCCGAAAGGCGCGACGGCTGCCGCCACCTTCACGCAGAACCTCTGCTGCGCCGCTCCCGTTATCTTATGCAAAGAGCATCTTAAGGGCGGAACGTTTAGGGCCGTCATCGTCAATTCCGGCAACGCCAACGCCGCGACAGGGGAGAGAGGCTT
>DFCM01000135.1:2410-3639 GCA_002366995.1 bacterium UBP3_UBA3054
AAGATCCTGAAAGGCATCCCCGAGATCGTCCTGAAACTAGAGGATTCTCCCGAGGCCGAAGAGGCCGCGGCCCAAGGCATACTGACGACCGACCTCGTCAAAAAGCAGTCCAAAAGGGACGCCAAGCTCAGCAAGGGCACGGTGAGAATTGGCGGCATGTGCAAAGGCTCCGGCATGATCGCGCCGAACATGGCCACCATGCTGGCCTATATCACGACCGACGCCAAGGTCGAGCCCGAGATCCTGCAGGCGCTCTTTACGAAAGCCGTCAAGGCGAGCTTCAACCACGTTAGCGTGGACGGCGACACCTCTACCAACGACAGCGCTTTCCTCTTCGCTTCCGGCGAGAGCGGCGTTCCCGTCAAGACCAAGAAAGACCAGGCAATTTTCTACCAGGCTCTGGAAGAAGTCTGCGTGGACCTCGCCAAAGCCATCGCCAGGGACGGCGAGGGCGCCACAAAGTTCGTGGAAGTGACGGTCGAAGGCTGCAAGGATGACAAGGACGCCGAGATCATCGCCAAGACGATAGCCAATTCACCGCTCGTGAAAACTTCTATCTGCGGCGGCGATCCCAACTGGGGCCGCATCCTGGCGGCCGCCGGCAGGGCCGGAGTCCCTTACGACCAGTACGACGTCGACCTCTACATGGGAGATCTCTGCGCGGCCAAGGGCGGCATGAATTCCGGTGTGCCAAGGGAAAAACTCGCCAAGGAATACGGCAAAAAGGAAGTCAAAGTGAGGCTCGTCATAGGGAAGGGGAAAGGGCGTTTCACGGCCTGGACATGCGATATGACCCACGGCTATATCGACATCAACGTCGACTACACATAGTCCGGTTTCCCTTGACTTTCAAATAGCCTTTCAATATAATATCCGCATGCTTTGAAAATCGTAGAGCCGGAATAGCTCAGTCGGTAGAGCGGCGGTTTTGTAAACCGCAGGTCATCGGTTCAAGTCCGATTTTCGGCTCCAGATCTTTAAAACGAAAATTAAACTCGTGGAGGGGTACCGAAGTGGTCAAACGGGGCAGACTGTAAATCTGTTGGCACTGCCTTCGATGGTTCGATCCCATCCCCCTCCACCATTTTATTCCGTGGGAATTTACGACAATTGCTCCACGTTAAACAGTGCTAAAAGTCAAAAGGTCCGTTGCTTTTAGCAGCGGACCATTTTTTTACCAAGGTGAACGCCAAGAAAATCGAGAATGAAAACACGAGCTGGGAAGACCC
>DFCM01000123.1:0-3085 GCA_002366995.1 bacterium UBP3_UBA3054
GTCACGCCGGTCGTGGTCTTGACGGGCTGCTCTTCAGCTTTGGGCTTTTCTTCTTCGAAGGCCGGCTTCTTGACTTCCCTGGTCACTCTGAGACCGGTGTTGGTCGTGACGTTGATGGTGATGTTCTGTTCCACCGGTTCGGTCTGGACAGGGATAATGCTGTTCACCAGTTCGTCGGCGGGATTCTCTTTGACTTGGGCCGTGACGCCGGCGGTGGAGAGCTGCGCCTTGGGCTGTTCGGGAGTGACCACTTCAAAGCTGGGCTTGCTGACGCTGGCGGTCACTTTCACGGTGGGCTCGCTGACGGGCGCGGACATTGAAACCACGGGCTTGCTCTCTATGACCGTGGTCGTGCCGGAGACGTTGCCGGAAACATCCCTGAAGACAGGGGCGGAGCCGGTGGCGGTGTAGCTGGCTTTCGGCGGCGCGGAGACGACGACGGAGCTGTTGGCGTTGTAGCCGGCCAGTTCGGACGAGGAGACCGTGCTGTATTTGGGAGGATCGCTGGTCACGACTTCGTCGAAATTCTCAGCCTGCGAGATCGTCTGCCAGTTGGAAGACTGGACGCGGCTCGTCGGCTGGGTCATGGAGGGCTTCGGCGCTTCCTTGACAGGAGCGGTGAAAGTCGGTTCGGAAACGCGCGGCGGTTCCGTGACGGCAACGGTCTGCACAGGCTGTGAGACAGGCTGCGTCTTCACTTCCGTTCCGGGCACGGGCGCCCAGACGTTCTCTATTTTCTGGACCGGTTTGGTCTCATATTCTTCTTTTCTGATCTCGGTGACCACGGTCTCGCTCAAAGGCTTTTCTTCCTTTTTGACCTGTTCTTTCACGTACTTTGAGGCCGAGACTTCATTGACCGGAGGAGGAACAGCGTCGGGGTTGCTGCGCTGGTAGAGCTTGAGCAGCGCGTCGCTGGCCTGCTGGGCTTGGGCTTCCTTCTCATACTCTTCCTTCATGAAGGAGGTCAGTTCCTGCTTTTTGCCGGGGTCCTGCATGTAGGCGTTCATCACCTGGCGGGACTGGTTCTGGCGCCAATCGTCGCCGGTGGCGGCCATCGTGGAGCTGGAGGTGCCGAGGGCGGCCGTCCTTTCGACGCGCTGGTCTTCCGTCTTGGCGGGATCCTTCTTCAGGGGATAGTTGGAGTTGCTGTCGCTGTCAAAAGCGCTGCCGCTGCTGGTGATCTCCGGAGTCGAGGAGGAGCTGGCGATCTGACGGTTCTCGTCGAAGGGAGCGCTCGAGGCTTTGGGGGTGCCGAAAGCGTCGCTGTCATTGCTCTTGAAGGACCTGACGGATTCATCCTGCTCTTTCTGGGAGCTGACGGGGCCGGCGTCCGGGGTCGGATCGACGTAAGTCACCTTGTCTTTCGGCATGCCCTGTACCGGTTCGCCCTTGAGGGCGGCCAGGCGCATTTTCGCCTTGTCGGCGCAGTCCGTGTCGGGATACTCGGAGACGAGCAGCTCGTAGTGCATGATGGCGGACTTGGCGTGGCCGGAATAATCGTAGTAATAGGCCTGGTCGTAGAGGGACTGGGCCTTGCGGTCTCTGAGCGCGCGGATGTGCTGCTGGGCGTCGCCGACGCGGTCGGCCGTCGGGAATTCCCTGATGTAGTTGCGGAAGCTGGCGATGGCGCGGTCGGTAGAGGTCTGGTCGTAGTCGGCTTCAACGGCGGCCGCGGAATCGACTATGCCGAGCATGAAGGCCGAGTCGTCGACCAGCTGCGAGGTCGGGAAATTCTGCAGGACAGCCTCGAAAGATTCCCTGGCGGCGCCGAACTTCTTGAGGTAGTACTCCGTCATGCCGAGCGAGTAATGGGCAAGGGCGGCGTCGTTTCCGAAGGGAGCGTTCTCAAGGATCTGGGAGAAGATCTTCTCAGCCACGGAATAGCGCTTGTATTCCAGGTAATGGCTGCCGATCCTCATCTGGTTGCGGATGATGACATCCATCCTGGTGAATTCCTTGTGGTTGTCGAAGATCTGCTGGTAAGCTTCGAAAGCCGCGTACGGATCGCCGAGCTTGTTTTCGCAGAGAGCGATATATTCCCAGCCTCTCACGGCTCTGGCGGAGCGCGGGAAATCTTCCTGCATCTTGCGGAAAAGTTTTAGAGCGCCGGAATAGTCGCCCGTTTCATAGGCCGTAACGCCTTGCTGGAACAGCGAAGAGGCGGTCTGACCGGCGTTTTCTTCGCACACGGCGGCCAGGCAGAAGACCGCCAGAAGGCCGGTTACGGTAATGCTGCGCAATAATTGAGATTTCATATGAGTCTCCTTGCGGGAAATATTTATCGGTCTTTCAAATTACTTTGAGCTTTCAGCTTCGGTTTCGGCCTCGGGCGCGGCCTCTTCGGGGTAGTTCCCGTTCTTACGCCACATAGAGTCGGCGATGTCTTCGACCAGAGGGGAATCCTTGAGATCTTCCAGTTCTTTGGCGACGGCTAGCGCTTCCTCGTCCTTGCCCTGCAGGGCGTAGATCTTGAAGAGCAGATATTTGGCGTTCTGGGCGTGCTCTCCCTTCATCAGTTTCTCGTTGAGAATGGTGACGGCCTGATCGTAGTCGCCTTCGCCGACGTAGCAGCGGGCCACCGAGAGCCAGGCGGCGTCGGCGTACTCGTCATTGGGATATTCCTTCGCGACTCTGGTGTAGTAGTCCCTGGCCAGCGCGTAGTTCGTCGAGGAAGCCGCGTCGGCGGCCAGCCTCAGGAGAGCGCTCTTGGCGCCGTGGGTCCCGGGGTACTTGCTGGGGATCTCGGCCAAAGCCACGGTGTTGGTCCCGGCGTTGGCCAGGTTGTTCTCGGCGTTGGCTTTCTTTGTGGTCCTGTTGTTGATGATCTGAAAGACCGCCACGCAGATGACGAGCAGTATCAATATTCCCAAAAGAATGGAATTGCGTTTTTTCACCACGGTTACCGTGATCTTCTCGAGTTCTTCATGCACCGCGTCGTGACGCAGCTCCTTTTTTGATAAACCAGCCATATTGCTCCTAAAAAATGCGGAGGTTGTGTTAATTGATCTCTTCGCCGGTCAAATCCCGGAGACTATCCTCGGCCGGATTCGAACCGGCGACCTACGGTTTAGGAAACCGTCGCTCT
>DFCM01000123.1:3158-3597 GCA_002366995.1 bacterium UBP3_UBA3054
CTCTATCCTGCTGAGCTACGAGGACAGTCTTTGCCCGAAATTTAAGGCAAAATTAATTCTATTCGTTTATAATACCAAAAGACCTTTCTGTGTTCAAGTATGCCGACTCGAGGCGCGCCTGGCCGACAGCTCCGGAAGGCCTCGTTGCAATTTACCGCCTCTTTTGATACAATCCTACAACACAATAAATTAAGAAGAATATTTTTTGCCCTATCCTCGGTTAACATCTGGTTGTTGGCTTAGAGTGGGGTGTATTGCGTCCCAAAAGGGGCGCCAACATAAAGGAGGCAAATATGCCTATCACAGTTGAACGCAAGCAGGAAGTCATGCAGAAATTCGCTCTGCACGACAAGGACACGGGTTCCTCCGACGTCCAGATCGCTCTCATGACGGAGCGTATCTCCCACATCCAGGAGCACCTCAAACAGTTCCCGAAGGA
>DFCM01000123.1:3688-3852 GCA_002366995.1 bacterium UBP3_UBA3054
AACAACTCCAGAAGGGGCCTTTTGAAGCTGGTCGCCAAGCGCAGGAAACTACTCGATTATCTGCGCGCCACGGCGGAAGACCGCTACAAAGCGCTGCTTGAACAGCTCAACATCCGTAAGTAATTACGGGCAACGCGCGGGCCTGGTCAGTTTTAGGCCCGCGC
>DFCM01000123.1:3938-4286 GCA_002366995.1 bacterium UBP3_UBA3054
GCGCGTTTAAACTTTAATTAATGTTTGGAGTCTTTTTTTTATGGTTTCCCAAGTAGAAACGCAATTTTTGGGCAAAACGCTCAAGATCGAGACCGGCCGCATCGCCCGCCAGGCCCACGGCGCCGTTATTTTAAGCTACGATGATCTAGTGCTGCTGGCGACCGCCGTCTCCCCTTACGAAGTTAAAGAGGATACCGATTTCTTTCCTTTGACAGTCGATTACCGCGAACGCTTCCCGGCCGTAGGCAAGTTCCCCGGCGGATACATGAAACGCGAGAACCGTCCCACGGACAAAGAGATACTTACCATGCGCTGCATCGACAGGCCCATGCGTCCCCTCTTCCCGGC
>DFCM01000123.1:4349-17450 GCA_002366995.1 bacterium UBP3_UBA3054
CCCATGCGTCCCCTCTTCCCGGCCGACTATTACAACGAGGTGCAGATCATGCTCCAGGTCCTCAGTGCCAAGCGCGACGTTGACCCGGACACCATGGCCGTGACCGCCGCTTCCGCGGCCGTCGCCGTTTCCGACATCCCGTTCGCCTGCACGCTGGCGGCCGTCAGAGTCGTCAAGGTCGACGGCGAACTTATCATAAACCCGAACGACGAGCAGCGCGCCAAGGCGTCCCTCGACTTCGTGGTCGCCGGCTCCGCCACCAAGGTCGTCATGATCGAAGGCGAAGCCAAGCAGGCCCCCGAAGCCGANNCCGTGGGCCGGCCCCATCGGCGCCGTGAACGTCGGCTATATCGACGGCGAATATATCATCAACCCCAACGACGAGCAGCGCTCCAAGGCTTTGCTCGACTTCGTGGTGGCCGGCAGCGCCGACAAGGTCGTGATGATCGAGGGCGAGGCCAAGCAGGCCCCCGAAGCGGAAGTTACGGAAGCGATCGCCTACGCCTTCAAGGAGCTCCAGCCCCTCATCAAGGCCCAGGACGAACTGGCCGCCAAGATCGGCGTCGTGAAGCGCGAATACACTCACATCAAAGCCGGCGAAAAAGCCCTGTCCGTCTGCGAGAGCTACCGCGACCGCATCACGGAAGCCCTTAAGATCACCGGCAAAGCCGAACGCAACGACAAGCTCACCGAGCTCAGGAAAGCTTACGTCGAGGAAGTCCAGGCTATAGAGGAATGCGCCGAGGAGAACGTCATCGCCCTTAACGTGGCTTTTGAGGACCTGACCGGCGTCTGCTTGAGGAAGCTCATCAGGAACGAAGGCCACAGAGTTGACGGACGCGGCCTCGACGAGATCCGCCCCATCACCTGCGAAACAGGCTTTCTCCCCCGCTGCCACGGCTCCGCCCTCTTCACCAGAGGCGAGACGCAGGCGCTCGTTACCTTGACGCTCGGCACGGCCGACGACGCCCAGGGCATCGAAGGATTGTCCGGCGAATCGCAGAAGAAATTCATGCTGCACTACACCTTCCCGCCGTACTCCGTCGGCGAGGCCAGGCCCTTGAGAGGCCCCGGCCGCCGCGAGATCGGCCACGGCAATCTTGCCGAGCGCAGCCTGAAGTTCCTCATTCCCGAGAATTTTGACTACACCATCCGCATCACCAGCGACATCACGGAATCCAACGGCTCTTCCTCCATGGCGAGCGTCTGCGGCGGCTGCCTGTCCCTTATGGACGCCGGCGTCCCCATCGACGCCCCGGTGGCCGGCATCTCCGTAGGATTGGTGGCCGATGACGACGAATACACCCTCATCACCGACATCGTCGGCGACGAGGACCACTACGGACACATGGACTTCAAGGTGGCCGGCTCCAAGAAAGGCGTGACCGGCGTCCAGGTCGACCTCAAAGTGGAAGGCCTCCCCGTCGATCTTTTGCCCGCGATCTTCGAAAGAGCCCGCAGCGCCAGGCTCCGTATCCTTGACATCATGGCCAAGGAACTGCCCGCGCCCAGGCCGGAACTCTCGCCCTTGGCTCCCAAGATCCTGACGATCAAGATCCCGGTCGACAAGATCGGCGCCCTCATAGGCCCCGGCGGCAAGAACGTCCGCGCCATCCAGGAACAGACCGGCACCACGATCAGCATCGAAGACGACGGCACCGTCCAGATCGCCGGCGACTCCCTTGAGATCGCCCAGAAGGGCAAAGAGATCGTCGAAGCGATGATGGCGACCGCCGAGATCGGCAAGATCTACCACGGCACGGTGACGAGGCTCATGAGCTTCGGCGCCTTCGTGAAGATCCTTCCCGACGTCGAAGGCATGGTCCACATCAGCGAGATCAGGGACGAGCGCGTCGAGAAGATCGAAGACGTCCTGAAAGAAGGCGACGAGGTCGACGTGCGCGTCATCGAGATCGACGACAAGGGCCGCGTCAACCTTACCATGAAGCACCTTGACGAGCCTTTTGACCCCACGAAGGTCAAGAGCCGCAGTCAAAAGGACAGCGAGCGCCGCGGCCGCTCCGAGGGCGGAAGACCCCGCCGCGAGGAAAGACGCCCCCGCCGCCCGCAGAGAGACGACAATCAGGACGACAATGCCTGATAATTCCGTCAGCGTCCGCTTCCTCAGGCTTCCGGGAACGGAAGACCTGCCCCTGCCCTGCTACCAGACCGAAGGTTCCAGCGGACTGGACGTCTGCGCGGCCAACAAGGAAGACATCGTTCTTGAGCCCGGAGGATTTTCCATGATCCCGACCGGGCTCAAGGCCGCTCTTCCCCAAGGCTTCGAGATACAGGTCAGGCCGAGGAGCGGCCTGGCGGCCAAGCACGGCATAGGCGTCGTCAACGGCCCCGGGACCGTGGATTCCGACTACAGAGGAGAGATCCGCGTCATCCTGATAAACTTTGGAAAAGAACCTTTCGCCGTCACCCGCGGCATGCGCATAGCGCAGTTCGTCGTCCAGAGGGTGGAAAGGGCTGCGGTCATCCCCTGCTCCAGCGAAGCGGACCTGGGAGAGACCGTCCGCGGCGAAGGCGGCTTCGGACACACAGGAATATTGTAAAATAGAATTGAAGACTCCGTTAGGGAAAATCATAAATAATCTCGAAGTGAGGAAATTATGAAAAAAGTCATTGCTCTTACCCTAGTCCTTATCTTCTCCGGCGCGCTTCTCGCCTCCCATGACGAGCCGCCGAAAGTCCTGCAGGTCAAAAAGACCGTAGGACAGGTCGAATCCAGCGGCACGGCGATCACGCTCTACACCCGCCTTTTCGGCCTCGACACTCCGGAAGGCGTGAACGAATACTACAATCGTTTCCGTCTCTACGACTCCGACACCGTCGCCAACGCTGACAAGAGCCCTATTCCCAAACGCGCCGTGGAGTTCACCAAGACGAAGAAATTCCGCCAGATGTACGGCGCCGAAATATCCCTGACCGGCGAGTACTTCATCATAACCGGCCCGAGCTTCGCGCTCTCCGTCGTTGAGGAAAAGACCAAACGCGTGTCCAATGTCGAAAGGCTGCAGATGCTCCTCGACACGGCCGAATCGAACTACGTGGCCACCACTGAGAAACTCATCGTCGCCGAGTTCATGGACTGGTCCGACAATCCCGCCCGCATCTACGTCATCCCCAACCAGGCCATGTGGCTGAGGCTGAGAGACCCGCAGTCCGCCGAACAACTTTGCGCCAACTACTGCACCAGCGACGTCTCCCGCGAATTCGCGATCCTCGACGACGCCAGCTGCGCCGAATACGTTCCCCAGACGCTCTGCTACGCCATCGACGAGCAGATCCTCAAGGAATACGGCCGCGTGCTTTCCGGACGTCCGGACTCCAAGATCCCCCTCTTCATGATGACAGGCTTGGCTGGCACGCTCTCAGGCTTGGAAGTCTGCGTCGCTCCCCCGGCTTTCATCCCCGTGCAAGTCAGGGAAGTCGTCATCGGCGGCAAGGCCAAGAAGATCAAAAGGCCGAAAGTCGGCATCATGCTGCCCTTGCAGGCCAAGCGTCTTCTCCCCTTCTCGGAGATCAAGGACGCCCAGACGCTCCCCCAGCTTCCTGAGCAGAGATATTACTTCCTGCGCGAGACCAGGGGCCTTGCGGAAAAACTTTGGAAAGAGTCCCCGCTGGGCATGCTGAGCCTCATCCGCGCCCTCAGCCAGGGACGCAGCTTCGACAAGGAATTCAGCCTTTCCTACTGCGAGATGCAGCGCGGCATCATAGGCACGGAAGTCAAGGAGCAGAAGCCCTCGACCAACGTTGTCGTCGTCGGCGAAGCCGATCTTAAGTTTTTGGAAAAAGCTTCCAATCGTCTCTTCTATGAAATGACTCAGGAAAAGATGACGGAAGACATCATAAAGGCCAAGAAGGCCAAGGAAGAAGCCAAGAAGGCCGCCGAAGAAAACGGCGGAGCCGCTCCTGAGGAAGGCGAGGCCAAGCCCGCCGAGGGCGCTGAAGCCGCCCCCGAGGCCGCCGAGGCCGCTCCCGAAACAGCCGAAGCCGCGAAGGAACCGGAGGCTGAAGCCAAAGCTCCTGAAAAAGCCGATGAATCTGCCAAGGAACCGGAACCCGAAGCCAGCGCTCCCAAAGAGGACGCCAAACCCGAAACTGAAAGCTCTAACTCTTAAGTGAGGTCACGATCATGAAGAAAAATCTCCTTTATCTCTTTCTTGTTTCCCTCGCCCTGACCACCGCCGTCGCTTTCGCCGACGAGGAATTCGACGACGAGGACGTTCAGTTCGACGAAGACGGCAACGCCATCGAGGAAGTCGTGGACAACGGATCCGACGCCGACGCCGAATTCGATTCCGAAGACGCTTCTGAAGGCGCCGCCCAGGCTGTTCAGTCCAACGCCGCGGAAGCCGCTTCCGAAGCCCTTGACGAAGAAGCCAAGAAAGAACTCGTGGAAAACACCAAGGAAGGCGCCGGCGCCCTTTCCCAGGCCGACGCCGACAAAGCCGCCGCGGGCCCCCAGTTCACCTGCCCGAAGTGGAAAGAATACATAGCGAGGCTGAACGCCAAGGCCGGCAGCGACCGCGGCGCCCGCTCCTACTGCAGCAAGATCTCCATTACGGACGACAAGGACATTCAGAAGACCTACACCGCCTTCCGCCAGAACGACGTCAAGATCTTAAAGCTCGGCGACAGCAACCATGCTTCGCGCCTGAAAAGCGCCATGAAGGGACAGAAGCCGGCCGTGGCCGAAAGCACGCGTTTCATCGCGATCTATCCCAAGACCTGCAAAGTCCCCAAGAATGGCAAAGCGACCGAAGTTGAGACCGCCGAGTTCTACGGCATAGACCAGATCCTCTCGGCCGGCGACTCCGCCTTCGAGAGGGCGACCGAAGCGCTTGTCATGACCGACTTCATCAACTGGCTGAACAAACTGAGAGCCAAAGTTTACTTCATCACCAAGAGCGAAGACTGGACCATGCTGAAAGGCACCGGACTCAGGAACTCCCCTGTCCAGACGGTCTACACCGCCAAGGGCTACAGGGAATTCTACGTCTATCTCACGCCGATCAACAAAGACTGGAACGGCGAGGCCTTCGCCTACGCCGTGGCCGCGGCCGTTCTCGATGAATTCCTGTCCATCACAAACTCCAAGGGCTCAGTCAACGAATTCCTGACCGTCGGCTTCGCCGCCTACTGCAGCGACCTCAGTTCCGTCATAACGGAGGGCGGACCGGTCCAGACAAAAACTTTCCAGAACAAGCCTGTCACTTACGACATGCTCCTCAAGATGAAGTCCGGCACGCTGCCGTTCAAGTCTCTCCCGCTGGAAAAATCCGCCCTCATCAACATCGACCAGTTCACAAAGAACGGCCCTCCCACCGACAATTACAAGCTTTACTACTATCTGCGTCAGTCCGCGGCCATCTACGATTATCTTTCCATCAGGGACGCCCTGCCTCTGATCTATCTCATGCGCAAGAGCAGAGAGCAGAACCGCAACTTTGACAAAGACTACGACAACTATTTCGCCAGTCTGCACCGCGACTCCTTCATGGGCAAGAAGACCGAGCCGAAAAAGGACGACAAAGACAAGAAGGATAAGAAGGACAAGAAGGACGGCGATTCCAAGGATGAGGAAGATTCCGCCGAGGCCGAGGACATCGGCAGCAACTACAAGACCTTCCGCAACCGCATCCCGTATCTTGTCTTCAACACCCTGACCACCGACTCCGTCGCCAGCGACATCGAGGAGCAGAAGAAGGCCAAGGCCCAGAAGGGCAAAGATCCCTCCAAAGATCAGAAGGATCCGAAGAACCAGAAGTCCCAGAAGAAATCCAAAAAGGACTAAGAATTAGCAAAGGAAAACGAACGTAATGAAAAAAGTTTTTCTGATAGTCGTGCTCTTAGGCATCGCCGGCACAGTCGCCATACTTCTGGCCACCGGCAGGCCCATCGAGGAAAAATTGGCCGAGGCTGAGAAGGCTCTCCAGGAGGAACGCTACAGCGACGCCCTGCCTGTCTTCAAGAAAGCCGTCCGCAAATACGAAAACAACCAGGCCTCCAAGGCGGACGCCCTCTACAAGCAGGCTCTTTGCGAGACCGCGCTCGGCAAGAGCAGCGAGGACACCTGGAGAAAAGTTCTTGAGAACCACTCCAATCCCGACATCCAGGCCCGCGCGGAATACGAGCTCATTTCTTTCGCGAGCGACAAGGAAGCCGCCAAGGCAGCCTTCAGGGAAAAGTATCCCAAAAACGAAGCCTCCCGCTCCTTTTTGGTTGAAGAGCTGAAAGCCGCGAACGCCAAGGGCGACCAGAAAAAAGCCGACGAGACCCGCCAGGCTCTGATCGACGCTTTCCCGGAAAGCGCCGAGGCCAAGCAGGCGGAAGCCTACATCGGCGACCGCAACCTCGCCGAGCTCTTTGAGGCGAGGCTTGATTTCATTACGAACCACGTTGTGCATTCCGGCGAAGTTCTGAACGTAATCGCCAGAAAATACAAAACCACTTCCGACTCCATCCTCTTCGTCAACAGGATGAATTCCGACCGCATCAGGATCAACCAGCGCCTCAGGATCGACCTCTCGAATTATCTGATCGACGTCTCGATCCCGGAATTCAAACTGCGCCTTTACAGGATCTGGAACGGACAGACCAATTTCTTCAAGAGCTATCCTGTCGGCACCGGCAAGAACGACAACACCCCGAGGGGCGACTTCATCATCAACCTGAAGCAGAAAGAGCCCATCTGGTACAAGGACAATAGTAAGCCCATTCCCTACGGCGATCCCGAGAACGCCTTGGGCACGCGCTGGATGGCCATCAGCTCCCCCGGCTTCGGCATCCACGGCACCTGGGAGCCCGACACCGTCGGCAAAGCTTCGAGCGCCGGCTGCGTGAGAATGAAAAACGAGGACGTCGAGGAACTCTACTCTCTGGTCAAAGAAGGCACCGTCGTCCACATCCACGACTGATCATGCTCTATTACGATTTTGAAAAGCCGATAATCGAGCTTGAAAAGAACATCGAGGAGCTCAAGCGCTACTCCGAGGAAGTCAAGGTCGACGCTTCCGCCGAGATCGAAGGCTTGATCAAAAAGCGGGACGCCCTCTGCTCCGAAGTCTATTCCAAGCTGACGCCCTATGAGATCGTCCAGATCGCGAGGCATCCCCAGCGTCCCTACACGCTGGACTACGTCGCGCTAGCCTGCGAGGATTTCCAGGAACTGCACGGAGATCGGCGCTTCAAGGACGACGAGGCGATGGTCGGCGGATTCGCGACCATGGGCGGCAGAAAGATCATGCTGATAGGCCAGCAGAAAGGCCGCTCCGCCAAGGAAAACATCCAGCGCAATTTCGGCATGGCCCATCCCGAGGGCTACCGCAAGGCCATGAGACTGATGGAAATGGCCGACCGCTTCGGTCTCCCGATCGTCACGCTCATCGACACGGCCGGCGCGTATCCCGGCATCGGCGCCGAAGAGCGCGGCCAGGCCGAGGCCATCGCGGAAAATCTCCGCGACATGATGGATCTCTCCGTCCCCATAGTCTCCGTGGTGATTGGCGAAGGCGGCAGCGGCGGCGCCATCGGAATCGGCGTCTGCAACCGTCTTCTCGCCCTCTCCTACTCCTATTACTCCGTCATTTCTCCGGAAGGCTGCGCGGCTATTCTTTTCCACGACGCCAAACGCGCCGCCGACGCGGCCAGCGCCTTGCGCCTCACCGCCAGAGACCTCAAGAAACTCGGCATCGCCGACGAAGTGATAGAAGAGCCGGTTGGCGGCGCGCACAGGGACCACAAAGCCATGGCGGCTTCTTTGAAAGAAGCCGTGCTCAGACATATCGATGAACTTGCTAAACTTTCCCCTCAGGAATTAAAAGAACAGCGCTATCAGAAATTCCGTCAGGTCGGATGTCTCCGGGAGATTTAAAACATGATCTCAGTGCGAGGGGCCCGCGAACATAACCTGCGGAATATCAGCGTCGATATTCCGCACAATTCTCTTACCGTGATAACGGGGCTTTCCGGCTCCGGAAAATCCAGCCTCGCTTTGGACACGCTTTTCGCGGAAGGGCAGAGGCGTTTCATGGAGAGTCTCTCCAGCTACGCCAGGCAGTTCCTCGGCATTTTGCAGAAGCCGAAAGTCGACCGCATCATTGGCCTCTCCCCCGCCATCGCCATCCAGCAGAGGATGGGCAACACGAGCCTCAGGTCAACGGTCGGCACTGCGACCGAGATCCACGACTATCTTAGGGTGCTCTTTTCGCAGCTGGGCGTCCCCCACTGCCCGAAATGCGGCGCCGCCATCACCCCCCAGACTCCCGAGGAGATCATAGAGGCGATCCTCGCCCTCCCGGAAGGCGAGAAGATCGAGATACTCTCCCCTCTCGTCAGAGGCAAAAAGGGCGAACACAAGGAACTCTTGGCCAAAGCCAGGCGCGAAGGCTTCCAGCGAGTCAGGATCGACGACGTTGAATATCTCCTGGACGAAGCGCCCTCCTTGGCCCGCTACAATCTTCACACGATCGAAGTGGTCGTCGACCGCCTCATCGTGCGGCCGGACATCCGGCGCCGCCTCGCGGACTCCGTCGAGACCGCCCTCAAGCTCGGCGAGAATTCCCTCGTCGTGCACAAGCTCAATGGCGGCGACCTTTTCTTCTCCGGAAACTACGCCTGCCCCAATTGCCGCGACGGCGAAGAGCTTCCCAAAATGGAGCCGAGGCTTTTCTCCTTCAACAGCCCCTACGGTTTCTGCCCGACCTGCTTCGGACTCGGCGTCATGTATTTCGACATGAACCAGGTCTGCCCGGAGTGCCACGGCGAAAGACTGAACGCTTACAGCCGCGCCGTGACTCTGAACGGAAAGACCATCGTTGACATAGGCAAGATGCCGCTTACCCAGGCGGCGGAATTTTTCAGCGATCTCACGAAAAACTTAAAGGGCGAAAAGAAAGAGATTACCCGCGACATCCTAAGGGAAGTCAACAACCGCCTCGGTTTCCTCAACACCGTGGGTTTGGGTTACCTCAATCTCTCGAGAAACTCGATCTCGCTCTCTGGCGGCGAAGCCCAGAGGATCAGGCTCTCAAGTCAGATAGGCACGGGCCTCACGGGCGTCCTGTACGTCCTGGATGAACCGACCATCGGGCTTCATCCCAGAGACAACCAGAAGCTCCTGGAAGCCTTGAAGCAGTTAAGAGACCTTAACAACACCGTGGTGGTGGTCGAGCATGACGCGGAAGTCATAAGCAGCGCCGACTACGTGGTGGACATGGGCCCGGGCGCAGGAAAACTCGGAGGGAACGTCATCTTCCAGGGACCCTATAAGAAGCTTTTGAAGTGCAAGGAGTCCCTCACCGCCGACTATATGAGCGGAAAAAGGGTGATCGCTGCCCCGCATTACCGCCCGGTTGGCCCTAAAACGCCCTCTCTTACGCTAAAAGGGGCCTCTCACAACAACCTCAAGAACTTGACCGTCCGTTTCCCCTTAGGCCGCTTAATCTGCGTCACAGGCGTTTCCGGCTCGGGCAAATCCTCGCTCGTGACCGACACCCTGCTCCCGGCTCTTAGGAAGCACTATCATAAGGCGAACGTCACGCCCGGCGCCTTCAAGGAAATAGAAGGGCTTAAGAACCTCGACAAGGTCATCCTGGTCGATCAGTCCCCTCTCGGCCGCACGCCGCGCTCCAACCCCGCGACCTACACGGAAGCCTTCACGCACATCAGGAATCTCTTCGCCCAGGTCCCGGAAGCGAAAGTGAGGGGCTACAAGCCCGGACGCTTCTCCTTCAACGTCAAGGGCGGGCGCTGCGAGGAGTGCGAAGGCTCGGGCGTAAAGCGCGTCGAGATGCATTTCCTGCCCGACGTCTTCGTCACGTGTGACAAATGCGAGGGGAAACGCTATAATAAAGAAACGCTGGAAATTAAATATCGCGGGAAGAGCATCGCGGACGTACTTGACATGCCCCTTTCCGAAGCGAAGGAGTTCTTCAAGCACCACAAAGTGCTTTACCGCATATTGGACACGATTTCCGAAGTGGGACTGGACTACATCACTCTTGGCCAGCACGCCACCACGCTTTCAGGCGGCGAAGCCCAGAGGGTTAAACTTTCCTACGAGCTCGCGAAAATGGACACCGGCAGGACGCTCTACGTCCTGGACGAACCGACGACCGGACTTCATTTCGCGGACGTCGAGCGTCTTTTGCAAGTTTTGCAGAAACTTGTCGATGCCGGCAACACCGTCATCGTTATAGAACACAACCTTGATTTTATCAAGTGCGCCGATTACATCATCGACCTCGGCCCCGACGGCGGAGCGGCGGGAGGACAACTCCTCGCCTGCGGTTCGCCCATGGAAGTCGCCGCGGATCCGAAAAGCGTGACCGGCCGCTTTTTGAGGAGTAAGCTATGAAAAACAGATCCTTCGGTTCAGGAGTGAGGGATTCCTTCCTGAACGTCTCGGGAAAATTCCTGGGCGCTCTCGCCTCCGACATCGGCGTTGACCTTGGCACCGCCAACACGATCGTCTATGTCTCCGGCATGGGCGTCGTGGTCAACGAGCCCACGATCGTCGCCATCAACAACAAGACTGGCGAGATCATCGCCATCGGAAAAGAAGCGCAGTGCATGCTCGGCCGCACGCCAGGCATCATCGACACCCTGCGTCCCATGAAAGACGGCGCCGTCGCGAACCCCAACGTCACGGAAGAGATGCTCCGCACCTTCATCCGCCGCGCCCACAGCAGGCACTCCGTCGTTCCGCCGAGGATCGTCATCGCCGTCCCCTCCTCCATCACCGAGCTTGAGCGCCAGGCCGTCAAATCCGCGGCCGAAAGAGCCGGCGCCAGGAAAGTCTACTGCATTGAGCAGGCCATGGCGGCCGCCATTGGATCGGGCCTTCCGGTCCACGATCCTTCCGGCAACATGATCATCGACATCGGCGGCGGCACGACGGAAGTCGCCATCACCTCCCTTTCCGGCACGGTCTATTCCAAATCGCTCCGTGTGGCCGGCAACGAGATGAACGACGCCATCGTCCAGTACATGAAGCGCGAATACAACCTGCTCATCGGCGAACAGACCGCCGAGGAACTGAAGATCGCCATCGGCTCCGCCTATCCTCTGGGCGAAAACGAAATGAAGAAGGAAGTCCGCGGCCGCGACCTCAACGTCGGCCTGCCGAAGACCATCACCATTTCAAGTACCGAGATCCGCCAGGCCCTGAAGGATCCTGTCGACGCCATCGTCAACTCCGTCAGGGACGCGCTTGAGCAGTGCCCGCCGGAACTCTCCGCCGACCTTCTCGACCACGGCCTTATGCTGGCCGGCGGCGGCGCGCTCTTGAGAGGCCTCTACAAACGCATCGAGAACGAGACCGGCCTTTCCGTCTCCATCGCCGACGAGCCGCTTTTGGCCGTCGCCAAGGGCACGGGTTTCATCGTCGAAAGAGAGGACGTGCTGGAGAAACTGGCGCTCGTCAATCTCTGATAAGAGCGAAAACGGAAATAAAAAAGGGCCTCCCATCCGGGAGGCCTTTTTTTATTCCTTCTCTTTCGGAAGGAATTGCTCGAGGCAGGAAAGGTCGATCTCCACGTTGATGGAATCAACGAAACGCTCGACGCACTCAACGTAAGATTTGTCGTTCTCGGCGCAATACTTTCTTATAACGCTGACGGCCTCCAAGTACTTCTCAGGAGTGATGGCGTGGCTTTTACCGCCGTCGACGACCTCCTTAAGGAAAAGATCTATCTCCTCGTTCCGTTTGTTTCTGGCTTTTATGAATCCGCTCAGAAGCCCAGCGGCTTTCTCAAGCTCCCGCACTTTTCCTGACACTTTAGCATAGGCGTCCCTGAGCTCGGGTATGTTTCTTTCATGCAGAACCGCTCTCAGATCTTCCAGCACAGTTTTGTGATTGGCGATATCCTGCCTGATCTGGCCCAAGATCTTACCGTTCTCTAAACGCTCGCGATAATCGTAGTTCGAAAGTTCCCTTATCCTCCGTTCGAACGCTTCGTTCCTATTATCGTATCTATGCCACAGCGTTTCTTTCCAATAAGTGTTCGTTTTTATTATGCAGATGAGCAAATGTTCCAGCTCGCGGATCCTGTCGTTCATCACCACAAGGCAGTCTTGATAACTCCTGTCGACGGCGTAAAGGGTGTTTGTATCCTTGGTGCCGTAATGAAATCCGGGCATGGCGAAAGGCCCTATTTCTGGCTTTTCCACCATGGCGACGAGCTTGCCGGAAGTCTTCTCCCTGACGATCCTCATCGGAACGTTACCGACCTTCTCGACGCCGTCGCTTGAGGCAAATTCAGCGTAAACGATCTTTAACCATCCGTAATCGCTGACCGTTTCGTAAAAAAAGCGGTTGGCGACAAACATGGCGATCAAATTGTTCTCAAATGGGACGCAGAGGTGCATGCGGGCATAAGCGCGCGCTGAAAACAGCTCGAGAGCGTTGCGCCCGTCAAGGTCGCCGCAGGCTGTCAAGTGCCTGACAGCCGGCTCCCAGCGCCCAATAGCGGCGTTGGCGCGTCCGGCAATGAAATTGTAGTGTCTGTCTTTCATATAGGACGGGGAACACTTTTCCAATTTTTCCGCGGCGCCTGACATGTCACCCTCCTGAAAAAGGCGCGTTCCGCTTTTATAGTAGCACTCGTCGATCTGCCCTCTCTCGGCGATCGGCAATGGCGCCTTAAGCCCGTTGTAGCGCTCGAAAGTTTCCAGTGCCTCCTCGTAGTCGCCATTGGCGTAATAGGCCTCGAAATTCTCGGTCAGGCAGCGTTCGAGTTTGCCCTTGACAACTTCTAGAGCCTCCGGCTTTTCCTTTATGAGCTGCTCAAACTTATCCCTGGCGGACACAAAGTTCCCTTTTGCCATGAATTCGTCCGCTTCCCTGCCAAGCACCCTGACGAGGCATTTCTTCCTGGCTCTTTCCAGGACATCCTCGGCCCTTTTGTAGGCCTTTGTCTCCCCGCAGGCGCTAACTAGCATCGAGATCTTGTTGAGCACTTCGACATCGTTGGTCAGCGCCACGTTTTTCATGACGTCAAGTATATAGCGTTCCGCCGTCTTTTCGTCCATCTGATTTTTAAGGCGCTCAAGTCCGGCGTCGACGGAACCGGCGGCCGGTGTACCGCC
>DFCM01000123.1:17501-17899 GCA_002366995.1 bacterium UBP3_UBA3054
TCCGGCGTCGACGGACCCGGCGGCCGGTGTACCGCCGTAGTTTTCTTTTATTTGAAGATACGCGTTGTACGCCTTGACGGAATCGCCCGCGAATTCCAGTTTCTCAGCCTCGGCTAGAAGCTGAGCGGCGAAGCTGTCCCTTCTTTCGTTGCTGAGTCTGCGGCAGGAGGAGACCTGATAAAAGAAGTCCTCCCGCGCCATGGCCTCGGGATACTTCCGCACTATCTTTTCCAGCGACTCCTCCGCGGAAAACCAATAGTTCGACTCGACGAAAGCGTTCGCCAGTTTGAGTTCCGCTTTCGCCAGCTCCAGGGCCAGATCGCCGGCCTTCGCGGCGGCTTCCCGCGCCGCGAGAGTGCCGGGATAATCCGCCGCCACGGCCCTCAGCATCACGAGCG
>DFCM01000104.1 GCA_002366995.1 bacterium UBP3_UBA3054
TAGCGGGGAGCGGAGGCCTTCCAGTCGGCGTCCATGACGTTGATCTCGGAGTCGACCACTCTTCTTATCGTGCCGTCCTCGAGCTCAACGTACATGTTGGTCAGGCTGATCTCGGTGTTCTTCGGGCAATAGTAGAAGTGCAGTTCGGAATTGGCTTTTTTGCCGGCGTAGTCGAGGATCTTCTTGGTCACGACGCTCTTCGTTTTGACGGTGCTTTCGTCTATGACTTCGTAGGTGAAGTCGTCGTCCACGATAAGGACGTGCTGGCCCTGATAGGGGTCCTTGGCGTTCTTGGCGAAGATACGCTTGTAATTGACGCTCTGGCTGAATTTCTTGTAATCCTTCAGAGTCTGGTAAGCTTCAGCCGGCATTTCTTTCATCCTGGCTTCCTGGCGCATGCTGGCGTAGAGGATGCCGTTGGTAACGGCTACGGTCTGCTTGAAGAAAATTTCCGGAGTGTCGAAGACGGGATACTCGGGCAGGGAGAAATCCGTAAGCTCCATGTCCGTCATGTCGAGCTCGCAGTAGCAAGCCGTTCCGCAGGTGGCGGCCATTTTCATCGGGAAGCGGCGCTTGTCAAGGCTGGTGGACATCCTGGAGAGGATGATCGGGCAGACAGTGCTGTAGGCCGCCATGGAGTAAAGGCTGTCAAGGACATAGTAGCCGTCCTGCTCCGTCATGAGGCCGGTCGCCTTGAATTTTATTTTCATGGTGAAGGGCTCGCTCATGTCGTGGAGATCCTTGGGCGTGATCTCGTAGTCGAAAAGCTCGGTGGCGCCGAAAATAGCGCCGAGGAGGCTTTCGACCATGGCCTTCTTCTCCTCTTCCTTGGCTCTCAGGTAGCTGCCTCTGACGTTCGTGTCGTTTATGCCGGTGTAAACGCTCGTCAGTTCGGCTATGAGGTTGCCTTCCTTGTCGAATTTGCCTTTCAGGACTTCGGTCGCCATGTTGTCCTCGACGGGCTCCTGCGGCATGGTCATAAGCGTTTCGCCTTCCGGCCTGCAGATGAGGTAGCTGGTGTCCGCTTCATAGGGCGGCACGAGATTCTTCTCGGTCTCGGGCGTCGGGTCCATGATGATGTACTCGCCCTTCTCGTCAACGACGGCGTTGATGGCGTGGTTGAACCAGGGGTTCGGGGAATCCTGGTCTTTTTTGGGGCCGACCAGGATGAGGACGGGATACGCTTCCAGCCCGGCCATGCGGTGCAGGGTGCAGAGCAGGGCGGCCTTGTCGCGGCAGACGCCGTAGCGGTTCTCGAAGGTTATCTTGACGTCGTGCGGCTCGTAGCCGGGGGCGACGGTCTCAGTCGTGAGGCCGCTGTAGCGGACCTGCTTGGCGACCCAGCGGTGCAGCGCTTCGGCTTTCTCCCTTATCGTTTCTTTGCCTTCCGTCAGCTCTTTGGCGAGCGTCTCCATTTCGGGAGTTGTCGCGGTCATTCTCGGTTCGCAAAGGTCAATGTACCACTTGGAGATCTCTTCCCAGCTCGGGATGGTGCCGAAATAGTATCTCTGGCAGGCGACGTAGAAGGGCGCCATGGCGGGTTCCGGGAAGATCTGGGGAACGTTGCTGACTTCCCAGCTGTAGTGGATGGTGTCGTCGGTTTCCTCTTTCTTCTCCACTATGGTGCCGGGGATCTCGAAGCGCTTGGTGATGTAAGCCAGAGGTTTCGCTTTCGGGGCGTAGACTTCGATGGTCTCTTTAAGAAGAGGAGACATGAATTCGCCGACGAAGCCGCCGGACCAGGCGTCTTTCATCCTGGCTTTGCTGATGACGTCGATGGACTCCACCCTGTAGATGTCGCCCACTTCCAGGCCGGGCAGGCTTAACTGCACGATCTTGGAGGCCGGGTCGTAGATGTTGGAGCTCATCTGGCTGGTGTCGATCATGGTCTCGGATTTCGTGACGTCAATTGGCACTTCCCTGCCGTCCGGCTTCACTATGGTCACTCTCACGAAGTAAGAGGTGCCGTAGGCCGCGTTGTAGCTTAAGCTGGCGACGAGGCTGTCGCGCTTGCCGGGCTCCGTCAAAACTTTTATGCATTCGTCGCAGACGGAAATTCCGGTGCCGTCTTCCTGGTACTGGCTGCCTTCATGCAGGAACATGATGACTGTGTCAGCGTCGGGATAAGTTTCCAGATCGCACTTGGTGTTGAGGAGATCCTGGTTGGTCGGTCTTTCGTAGTTGAAGATCGGGCTTTCGGTTTCGGCTTGCGAAACAAGGGCGGCCAAAATTATGGCAATGATTAGGGAAGTGAAGCGTGTCATAATTTAAGTTTTATGTTGATTGTTATTTGTTATTCGATTTTTGCCTCGGTTTCTTCGCGCCTCTGAAATAGGCTTTGAAAAGTTCCTTCCATTCGTCCTGCTTAAGGATCAGCGCGGAGACGGCGTAGACTAAAAGTCCTGTCATGACCGGAATGACGACCAGGAGGAACTTAGCTAAGAAGGTCCCCTGCTGCGGCAGATGGTCGCTCAGAAGTTTCAGGGCGGCGATTATGGCCAGCGACATCAGGAGGCTGCTGAAGATCGTCTTGACGAAAGAGAGCGTGACGTTGGTAAGGCCTAAGGGACCGCACTTCTTTCTAAGGAAGATCAGAAGGAGCGTGATGTTGATGTAGGTAGAGATGGCCGTCGCCAGCGCCAGGCCTCTTTCCTCCATGAAGTGCATCAGAATGAGGTTCAGCGTAAGGTTCAGTACCATCATGGCAAGGCCTATTATAACGGGCGTCTTGGTGTCCTTGGCGGCGTAGAAGGCCGGGACGAGGATCTTGACGATGGCGAAGCCGGGAAGGCCCAGTGTGTAGTAGAACAAAGCCCTCGCGGTATAGGAGGTGCTTTCCGCCGTGAATTCGCCGTGCTCCAAAAGCAGCCTAATGATCGGCTCTCCAAGGATCATGAGTCCGCACATGGCGGGGATCATGACGAAAGAGGAGTGTCTCAAAGAGAAGCCCAGCGCGTCTTTGAAGCGGTCCTTGTCGCCCTGGGCGTGCGCGAAGCTCAAGACCGGGAGCGCCGCCACGGCGAGCGCCACGCCGAAGATGCCCA
>DFCM01000109.1 GCA_002366995.1 bacterium UBP3_UBA3054
AGTTCGTTGTAGGCCTTGAGCATGACTTCCGGACCGACGCCGGCAATGTCGCCAGGAGTGATTATAAGTTCAAGAGGCATAGGATTTCTTTGGCGGCTTTGGTTCCGAGGTCGCCTTCGCCAAGGGAGGCTTTGACTTCTTTAAGATCGTTTACGGTCTTTTGGTAGGCGTTTTGGTCGTCCAGATATTTTTCGGCCCAGGGGACGATGCGTTCAGGAGTCATCTGGTATTGGATGAATTCCTGGACGATGCGTCTTTGGGCGATGATGTTGGCGAGGTTGATGAAGGGGATCTTCATGGCGATACGGGCCAGGAAGAAGGAAATGTAGTTGAGGCGGTAAAGGACAAGGATGGGCTTCTCCATTAGGGCGGCCTCAAAGGCCGCGGTGCCGGAAGTGACAAGAACCACCTTGGAAAGGTTAACGATGTCGTACATGGATTCGTCGATGAGGCGGTAGTTCTGGTCGAAGTTTTTGATGCCGGCTTTTCTTATGGCGTTTTGGAGAAGTTCCTTGAGGTTCGGTCTGGCGCAGGAGATAAGGAAGAAAACGTTCGGGTGAGTCTTCCTTATGTCTTCCGCGCTTTTGAGCATGGTGGGGAAGATCCATTTGATCTCGTTTTCGCGGCTGCCGGGAAGGAGGGCGACGAGATCTCTGTTCTCAGGGATATTGTTTTCTGTTTGGAAATCTTTGTCGGGCTGGAATTCCTTTATCTTGTTGATGATCCAGTGGCCGATGTGCTTTATTCTGATTTTGCTGGGCTTTTTGAACTTGTGCTCGGTGATGGAAAGAGTGTCGTTTTGGACCTTCCATTCGCCGCCTTTTTCGTAGACGTCGACCTCGAAGGGGAACATCACCATCATAAGGGAGATGCATTCCCTTATGGTGTTGATCCTTCCGTGTCCCCAGGCCCAGATCTGGGGGGAGACAAGGTAGATGAGGGGAAGGTCGGGATAAAGCTTGTGGAGCTTTTTGGCAAGCGCAAGGTTGAAGCCCGGGTAATCGATGAAGACTACGGCGTCGGGGCGGCTAATTTTTATGGTCTCGAGGACGGAATTATAGACTCTGCGTATGCGGGGGTAGTGCTTGATGACTTCTATGACGCCGATGACGGAAAGCTCGGTGATGTTGTGCGTGAGCGTTAGCCCGGCTTTTTCCATTTCTGCTCCGCCGATGCCGTAGAGCTCGAGGTCCGGCCTAGCGTCTTTAAGGGCTTTTACGGCGTGGGCGCCGCAAATGTCGCCGGATGTCTCGCCCGCCACAAAGAAGATCTTAGGCATTACGGGCGCCCCTTCAGTTTGATTATGGAGTCAACGAGCATGTAGATGCCGGCAATGATCGCGAAGATACTGAAGTAGAGCTTCAGCTGAAGGGCGTCGAGATTCTTGGCGATAAGGGAGGCGAGGTAGCTGAAGATGAGCATCAGGATGACAAGCACTACGGCTATCTTGATGTCGACCCAGCCTTTCTTGTAATACTCCCAGACGGCGAAGAAGGTGACTGGGGGAAGCATGATGGCAAGGCTGGTGGCGACGGCCTCGTGCTGGCTGAACTTGCAGAAGTAGACAAGGCAGGGGACAAGTATGATGCCGCCTCCGATGCCAAAGAAGCCTGAGGCGAAGCCCGCTGCGGCGCCGATTATGATGATTATGAACCAATTGGTAGGCATTTTATTTCTTGTTCTGTTCTAGGCTGATGATGTAGGGAGAAATGAAGTTGATCCTCTGGGCGATGTTGAGAAGGTGGTCGCCGATACGTTCGATGTTGCCGATGACGTCCAGGAAGAGGATGGTAGCGTTGGGGGAGCACTGGCCGGCTTCCAGACGTTTCATGTGGTTAGCGGTCAGTTTGCGGTGCATCTGGTTGAGGTCTTCCTCAAGGGCGACCGCGTTGTTGGCCGCGGTGCGGTCGGCGTGCTCGAGAGCGAGCTTCACCTGGTCGAACTGCTTTTGCAGGAGGTCGTTTATTTCCGTCAGTTCCCTGATGGCGGAGTCGGAGAGCGAGATCTGCTCTTCGGTGCGCTTTTGGGCTAATTCGAAGATGTTGATGGAGAGGTCGCCGATACGCTCAATGTCGTGCGAGATGTGCATCAGTTCCGGAAGCAGGGCGCTCTCGTCGTCGTTGAGGCTTTGTCTGGCTAATGCGGCGGTATAGGATGTTACCTTGCGGTTGAGGGAGTTGATCTCTTCTTCGCGCTTTTTGATGTTCTTCTCGAAGCGGACGCTGCCCTCGCAGAAGCAGAGGTAGGAGTCGTCGACGTTCTTGTCAGCTTCCTTCAGCATGAAGAGGATCTCGCTGTTGATCTGGGCCAGGGCCAGCGCGGGAGTCTTCAGGAGGCGCTCGTCTAAGAAGGCGTGCTCGGATTCGACCGATTCATCCTTGACCGGGATGAGCTTCTCGCAGATCCAGGCCAAGGTGCCGGTGAAGGGCACGAGGACGATAACGTTCAGGACGTTGAAGACGGTGTTGGCCATGGCGATGTGGCGGACGATATTCTCGTTGTGGCCGCCCAATACTTCGCCGGCCGTCATGCAGTTGATGAGATATAAGAAGATCGGTTCGCCCTTGTAGAGGATGTAGAAGAGGGGCAGCATGAAGAGCGAGCCGCCGACCTTGATGATGGTGTTGAC
>DFCM01000049.1:0-2172 GCA_002366995.1 bacterium UBP3_UBA3054
ATCAGGAGTCGCGTGACCTTGGCGAAAACAGCGCTTTCACCAAGGGGATCCTCTCCTTTTGCTTCTCCGACGCCGCTGATAAGGACAAAAACGGGCTGGTATCCTTCCTGGAGGTTTTTGAAAAAGCTTCCGATTTCACCAAGAACGTCGCTAAGAAAAAACAGAGCCCTGTCATCAACAACGCTTCCCTTGCGCAGGAATGGTACTTCGGGCATGTTGAGGATCACGACGGCGTCTATTCTTTCTCCCTCTATCCGGAAGAAAGCGTATTGAAATTTTACATGAGAAAAGTCTCCCAGGACCTTAAGATCGACATCTCGGCTGACGACGCGGAAAACACCTTCGAAGTTAAAGCCCTCAAGGCGAAAGTCAATCTTACCGGTTCCAAAGAGAAGATCATCACGTCAAGCATGACAAAGATCAACGCCACGCTTGTTTTTCCCTTCGTCGTTGAGAACTTTGACAAGATCAATGAGCTTCCGGCCAGTCTGATCCTTTTTGACACGATCCACATAGGCAGCGGTATCTTCACGAAAGAGCAGAAAACAAAACGGACGTTCTGCGACGTAATAGGCAATGATGATCTTGTCGTCTCCGCTCTCAGCGTCAACCAAAAGAAGAATCAGACCATGCTGAAGCTCAAATACAATTATTACACTGACCTTCCCACCGTAATGGAACAAGGCACCTACGACATGCCCGTCTGGTCCAGGATAAAAGGTGAAAATTACCGCAAAGACATCAACGTAACGGTGACTGAAAAGAGCGGCAAAAGCCTTATGCTGAAGATGAACAAGAAAAAATAAGCGAGCTTAAAGCAAGCGCAAACAAGAACGCCCGCCTTCCGCGGGCGTTTTTTTTGCCCTGTCGCTGACTTGCGGTCATTGACTTTCGGTCAACTATGTGCTACAATGGCGGCGTTCCCTTTAAAAATGAGGTATTGCCATGAACAAAAGACAGCTTGAGGCGCAGGAGACGCGCAAAAAGATCTATGAGACGGGTTGCCGGCTCATAGAGGAGCGCGGTTTTCAGAACGTTTCCGTCGAGGACATCACGAAAGCCTGCGGCGTGGCCAAGGGAACTTTCTACGTTTATTTCAAGCGCAAGGAAGAGATCATATTCGAGTGCTGTGAAAACTGGTTCGGGGAAGTTGACCGCATGGCCAGATCGCACAAAGGCACGCTCGCGGAAAAACTGACGGTTTATTTCAAGGGGTTCATGGAAGGCGTGACCTGCGGCGGCTTAGAGCTCTGCCGCCAGTGGGTGAGGGAAGTCATCGACCCTAAGGACGTGCCCGGCGACATGTGCGGCGGAAAATACGCCTACGACCTCAGGCACCTGAGGGATTTTTTCAAGGACGCCGTTAAGGAAGGGATGCTTAGAAAGAACGCGCCCATAGAAGAGCTCGTCAGGCTTTTCCTTTGCCAATTGTACGGCATGATGGCCTGCTGGTGCATGAGCGACGCGGAGTTCACGCCGGAAGACTGGGTGGAGCGCTTCGCCAAGCTCCAGCTGAACGCTTTGCTGGAACCTTATCTGTTAAAGGGCGGAGCCGCCGATGACAAAGTCGAATAACATTCAAAACTTTTACAGGAGATAATAATCATGAAAGTACTGATGCTTAACGGAAGCGCCAACCCCGACGGCTCAACCATGGCGGGGCTTATGGAAATGGCGAGCGTTTTTTCCAGAGAAGGCGTAGAGACCGAGATCGTGCAGATCGGCGGGAAACCCATCGCCGACTGCATAGCCTGCGGCAGATGCGCTGATCTTTCCCGCTGCGTCTTCTCCGAAGACAGGGTGAATGAATTCGCAGAGAAAGCGAAAGACGCCGACGGCTTTGTCTTCGGAACGCCAGTCTATTACGCCCATCCCAGCGGACGCATACAAAGCTTCCTGGACAGAGTGTTTTTCAGCCAGATGCATGCCTCCGGCAATGCGGCCTTCCGCCACAAACCCTGCGCGGCCATAGTTGTTGCAAGGAGAGCCGGAACGAGCGCCACTTTTGACGTCATGAACAAATATGCCGGCATAACGGAAATGATAACCGTCGGCTCCACCTACTGGAACGAGTTTCACGCCCTGACCAAGGAGGACGTGCCGGGCGATCCTGAGGGAACGCAGACGCTGCGCAACCTTGCCCGCAATATGGTCTACCTTATGAAGTGCCTG
>DFCM01000049.1:2315-2874 GCA_002366995.1 bacterium UBP3_UBA3054
TGACTAATTTTGTCCGCAGGGACTAACATAAAAATAAGGAAAACGCTATGAATTTGAGATCTGTTCTTCTTTTCGCCGCGTGCGCGGCCCTTGTGGCGGCGAATCTTTACTCGGCCGAGCCGGCCGGAACGAAAAAGCTATCCGAAGTCTATTTCACCCACGACATCTCTCCCGAGGGGCTCATGAAGGCCTACAAGGCCCTGGGACGCCCGCTGGAAGGGAAGAACGTGGCCGTCAAGATATCCACCGGCGAGGCCGGCAACAACCATTACCTTCAGCCGGCCCTTATCGGCCCCTTCGTCAAAAGCCTGAAAGGCGACATAGTGGAGTGCAACACGGCTTACGCCGGCTCCCGCATGAAAACGAAAGACCACCGCAAGACCATCGAGGACCATGGTTTCAACGCGATCGCCAAGGTCGTCATCATGGACGAGTTTGCGGAGACCGAACTGCCGACGCCCAAAGGCTCCGCGCATCTTAAAAGCGACCTTGTGGGAGCCGCTCTGACCAATTACGACGGCTTCGTCATCCTCAATCACTTCAAGGGCCACCAGATGGG
>DFCM01000088.1 GCA_002366995.1 bacterium UBP3_UBA3054
TTGATTTTCAGAGCCCCTTTTGATATTATACTGCTACGTTAAGAAACTTCTTTAAGGATAAAGAAGCGGGTGGTGCCATCCGCTTTTTTTGTTTCTTAAAGGGAATAGAAACTTAAATGGGAGGACCCAAAAAAATGAAAAGCGAGATCATAACCTTAATCGACTACCTTGAAAAAGAACACGGCCTGGACAAAGGCACGATCGCCACGATACTGGAAAAGAGCATCGAGGCTGTGGCCAAGAAGAAGGACGACCTTCCTCCCATAACCGTCTCCATCGACACCGAGGACGGCTCCATCAACATGTCGAGCACCTTCATCATCGTTCCCGACGACTATGAGGAAAGTCTGCGCAGCGAAGACGGCGAAACGGTTGAGGATGAGATAGGCCCCCACCTGACGGTCGACGAGGCGAAGAAGCGCTGCCCGGACCTCAAGGACGTCGACCTTGAGCCCGGCATGGAAGTCGGCCCCATCGAATACGAATATGACCAGGTCTTCGGCCGCATCGACGTCCAGACCATCAAGCAGATCACTTTCCAGAGGATCAGGGAAGCCAAGCGCGACATGATCCTGAAGGAATACAGCGACAAGATCGGCGACCTCGTCTCCGGCACCGTTTCCAGGATCGAGCGCGGCTCCTACATTATCGAGCTTGACCGCACGGAAGCCATCCTGCCCCGCCGCGAGCAGGTCAGCAGGGAGCATTACAAAGTCGGCGACAGGATCCGCGCGGTCGTTTCCGACGTCAAGGACTCCGAAGAGAGCAGAAGCCCGAGAGTGGTTCTTTCCAGAGCGGTCCCGGCGCTGGTCCGCCGCCTTTTCGAAATAGAGGTTCCTGAAATTTACGACGGCATCGTCGAGATCAAGGCCGTGGCGAGGATCGCCGGCTTGAGAAGCAAGATCGCCGTCTTGTCCCACGACCCGAAAGTCGACTGCGTCGGCGCCTGCGTAGGCGTCCGCGGCGCGAGAGTCAAATCAATAGTCCAGGAGATCAACGGTGAGAAAGTCGACATCGTCAGATGGAGCGACGATCTCGAGACGCTTCTGAAGAACGCCGTCGAGCCCACCGAGATCTTAGAGTATTACTGCGGAGAGGGCGACGACGCGATGGTAGTCGCGGTCGTTCCCGACGATCAGCTTGAAGCTACGATCGGCCGTTCCGGTCAGAACGTCCGCATGATCTCCAAACTTATCGGACACCCCTTTAACGTCATCAGCCAGACCAAAGCGGCTGAGCTTCAGGCCGCTGATGAGGATGGAGAGGAAGAAGAATAATTTATGAATTATGATGAACTGATAAAAGGCATGAGGGAGGAGTTCCGCTGCAAAACGGAAACCGACCGCCGATACCTTTCAGATAAAGTCAGGGACTATCTGAAGAAAAACGACCTTGGCACGTTCAAGCCTACGGACGTTTTCCCGGACAAACTGTACAGGCCGCTTTTCGCCGCCATTCAGGAAGCTTTCGAGAATCGTGAGAAAAACAGAGCTTCCATGGCCGTGAACAGAAATGCCGAAAAGGAAGAGAAGGCGAAGGAGGAAGCTCCCAAACCAAAAGCGAAAGCCGCTCCCAAGAAAGAAGAGGCCGCCCCCGCGAAGAAAGCCCCGGTCAAGAAAGCTGCCGCGAAGAAAGCGGAACCCGAACCGGAGAAAGAGGAAAAGCCCGCGGCCAAAAAGGCAGCCTCCAAGACTTCCGCCGCGAAGAAGACGGCGGAAAAGGAAGCGCCGGCTCCCAAGAAAGCGCCTGTCACCATCACTGCCAAATTAAGGAAGCAGCAGGAACAGGAGAAAGAGGAAGCCAAGCGGAAAGAAGAAGAGGAGAAGGCAAAGCTTGAGGCCAAGCGCAAAGAAGAATCCGACTCCGCCTCCGTCATCAACGCGGAAACTTCCGCGGACCCGCGCGTCAAGAAAGTCAAGATCGTCATAAAGAAGATCAACTTCAAGAAGCCCGCGGCCGCCGAACCCCAGGAAGAGATAGAGAAACCGGAAGAGATCGCGGAAGCCCCGATCGAGACCGCTCCCGAAGAACCGAAAGCGGAAGAAAAAAAGGCCGAGCCCGTAAAGGAAGCCGAGCCTGAAAAAGCTCCCGAAGCGGAAAAAGAGCCGGAAGCTGAAGCGAAGCCCGAAGCCAAGGCCGCCGAAGAAGCGCCCAAAACTGAAGAGCCGAAAGCTGAGGAAGCGGAAATTACCGCCGAACCTGAACAAGAAGCTCCGAAACCGGCCCGCAAATCCAAAGAGGAAGAGACCGCCCGTCTCGTCAGGGACGCTGTCAAACCCGTCTCCACCATTTCTGTGGAAACTTTCGTGGCGCAGCAGAAAGACGATCTTCCCCGCGTCACCGAGACTGTTCCTTTAGACCGCTTGAAAGGCTGGCGTCCGCCCGAAATTGGCAAGAAGAAAAACGCCAAGAAGGGCGAAGCCTCCGACAAGGGCCAGCGTCCCGCCGCCGGGAAGTCCGGCGCCTCAGCCCAGCCCGCCGGGCCCATGCCCGACGCCAACAGGAAAGGCGACAATCGCCGCGGCAAGAAGGACAAGGATAAAGAAAAAGATTACAAGTCTTCCGCCTCCAGGGAAGAGATGATGAACAGGCCCAGGATCTCCTCCCAGGCTTCTCTGCGTCAGAGAAACGCCGACGAGAGGGCCGGAGAAGAAGGCGAATACAGGATCCGCCGCAAGGTCAAGAAGACTCAGGTCCAGGCCCAGCCGACCAAGGCCGACATCGTAAAGGGCGACATCAAAGTTTCCGTTCCTATCAGCGTCAGGGATTTCTCCCAGGAGATCGGCGTCAAGGTAGGCGACATCATCAAAGTTTTCTTCAAGATGGGCGAAATGCTTAACATCAACAGCGCCCTGGATGA
>DFCM01000133.1 GCA_002366995.1 bacterium UBP3_UBA3054
ACACCGCCCAGATCAGTTTCGGCTACGGACTTTTCACAGGCGGCTTCGGACTGCACTACGGCCTCGAGAAGATCGGCTCCTCAATCATCCCGGCCGCCAGCGGCAACACCAGGAGGCAGTTCACGCTCCTGCAGGACCTTCAGCCGGAACTTTTGGTCTGCACCCCGACCTACGCCTTGCGGCTCATCGAGTACATGGAAGAAGAGAAGATCCAAAGGGAGAGCCTGAACCTTAAAGTCGCCTTCCTTGGCAGCGAGCCCTGGACGGAAGAGATGCGCCTCTACATCGAAGAGCGGCTCCAGGTCAACACCTGCAACAACTACGGCCTTTCCGAAGTCATAGGCCCCGGCATCAGCGGCGAGTGCGTCTATCACACCGGCATGCACATCCAGGAGGATTACTTCCTGGTCGAATGCCTCGACCCCGAAACCTTGGAGCCCGTTCCCGACGGACAGCTGGGAGAACTGGTCATCACGGCCCTTAATAAGGAAGCCATGCCGATGATCCGCTACCGCACGCGCGACCTGGCTTATATCATCAAAGACGACTCTCCCTGCCCCTGCGGCAGGACCACCAAGAGGATGAGCCGTATCAAAGGCCGCTCCGATGACATGGTGATCATCAGAGGCGTCAACGTCTTCCCCAGCCAGGTGGAAGAAGCGCTGCTGCAGTGCAAGGACGTCACTCCTAACTTCCTCATCGTCCTGGATCGCCCCGGCTCCCTCGACCGCTCCGTGGTGAAAGTGGAAATGAGCCCGGCCTTCTTCTCGGATAAGATGAGCGAGATGCAGATGCTGAAGAACAAGCTCGAGGAGACCATCCGCTCGTATACCGGCATCCACTTCGAAGTGGATCTGGTCCAGCCGCAAACTATTGAGCGCTTCACCGGCAAAGCCGCCCGCGTCGTTGATAATCGTCCCAAGGAAAATTAAAAATGTCGTCTTTAACAACCGTTCTTTTAGTCGCCTTCATCATCCTTCTGGTCACCACCGGCGTTTACGCCATGCGCCGTACAAAAAACCTTGAGGACTTCTTCCTGGGCGGCCGCAACGTCGGCCCCTGGATCTCCGCCTTTTCCTACGGCACCAGCTATTTCTCCGCCGTCATCTTCATCGGCTTCGCGGGAAGCCTGGGCTGGAAATTCGGTTACCCCGCCATGAGCATCGGCGTCGGCAACGCTATCTTCGGCGCGCTTTTGGCCTGGATCGTCCTGGCAAAAAGGACGCGCCGCATGACGCAGAACTTAGGCGCCATGACCATGCCGGGCTTCTTCTGCGAACGCTACGCGGCGCCTTATCTGAAGCCGCTCGCTGCCATAATCATTTTCATTTTCCTCGTCCCCTATTCCGCCTCCGTTTACAAAGGACTGGGGTACCTTTTCGTGGAAAACTTCAACATTCCCTATGAAGTCGCCTTGTGGCTCATGACCGGCGTGGCCGCCATCTACCTGATGCTTGGCGGTTACCTCGCCATGACTTTGACCGACTTCATCCAGGGCATGATCATGCTGGCCGGCTCCATTCTGATCATGTGCCTTCTGGCCGACAAAGGCGGAGGCTGGGCTCACGTTTTCCAGAACATCACCGCCGCCAGAGTTGAGCACACTCCCGTCTCCACCTTCGGCTGGATAACGCTGGCTTCCGCCGTGATGATGACATCGTTTGCCCCCTGGGGCCTTCCCCAGATGATCCAGAAATACTACGCCATCAAAAACGAGAAAGTGATCTTCAAGGCCACGGTCATCACCACCATCTTCGCCATGATCATCGGCTGCGCCGCCTATTTCACCGGCGCCATGACGCACCTTTACTTCAAGGCGGGGCTTCCTGACGCCAAGGGCGTTTACGACACCCTGGTCCCCATCATGCTGAAGGATTGGCTGCCCGCTCCTCTTATGGCGCTGTTCCTTTTGCTCATCCTCTCCGCTTCCATGAGCACGCTTTCCAGCCTTGTTCTGGTCTCCTCCTCCACCGTCACCATCGACTTCTACAAGGGCATCGTCAACAAGGAAGCTTCCGAAGGAACAACGGTCACCCTGATGCGCATCATGAGCGCCATCTTCCTTCTGCTCTCTTACGTGATCGCCCACTCCGACAGCAAGTTCATCGTTGACCTTATGAGCCTCTCCTGGGGCGCCGTGGGAGGAGCCTTCATCGCTCCCTATCTCCTAGGCCTTTACTGGAAAGGCACGACCAAAGCGGGCGCTCTGGCCGGCATCATCTGCGGCCTCGGCTTGCAAATGATCCTGATCGCCCTGACCAACCTGCCTTCCACCCTCTGCTCCATGATCTCCATCATCGTCCCCTTCGCGGTGGTGCCCATCGTCAGCGCCTTCACCGAGAAGGTCCCGCAGGAAGTTATTGACAGAGCCTTCGCCAAACCTCAGGAATAATTAGCAGCTAATCCTCTTAGCGCAAAAAAGCACATACCCTTAAGTGAACTCACGTTTTACAACCGGCGCATTCTGATATTCAGTGCGACAAAATGACTATTGAGCACACAATTTGAATTTGATAAAAAAAGCGTCTATAATTATGATATGAACCCCAAATCTGTCCAAGATTTGGGGTTCACCTCATTAATGGGGGGTTGCCTTATTTTTATAAACACAGTAAAATTGGAGGATGAAGGAAAATAAGAACATATATTTTTCTGTTTAAATTGATTCGGAGGAATTATGGGAAACTATTTTAAATTTTTCTCGACAGCCATATTGATATTGTCCGCTTGTTTTGTGGAAGCAGATAACAAAGCTGAAACACCATCTGGATATGGGACTAAGTCTAATCCATATAAAATAAACAAGGTTGAAAATTTGGTTTGGCTTTCGCAGAATGCGCTGCTTTTATCAGAACTTACTTATATCTCCCTTGAAAAAAACATTGATGCTTCTGAGACGAAAGATTGGAATAACGGAGAAGGTTTTATACCGATAGGCACTTCTGATAATCCCAATTATCCAATCAATGTTTGTGTCGATTTTAACGGCAAAGGCCACACTATATTTGGACTGAATATTGATTGTCCAAGCGGTAAGTTCTTAGGGCTGTTCTCATCGCTTAGAGGATCAAAAATATATGATCTTGTTATTTCTAATTCTTATTTTTCCGGATATCGACAGATGGGGGCTATATCTGGCAATGCCGAGTCTTCGTTTTTTGAGAGATGCAGCGTCGTTGATAGTTCCTTAATTTGCAGCGTTACCAACATAAGCGGATTTGGCACCCATGTCTGGATAGGAGGCTTAGTCGGATATTCTGTTAAAAGCAACACTTTTAATCGCTGCGAATTCAGTGGCGAATTATCCGGGGACTATGCTATCGGCGGAATAGCTGGTAACGCCAAAAACACCAAAGTTACGGATTCCGTTTCCAAAGCTGACTTGATTGACATAGGAGCCGACGCCCTCGCGATTGGCGGAATAATTGGGAACGCAGTTGATTCAAAAATTTTACGATGCGTATCGGAAATCAATTGTTTCAACAACACCAACGGTTACGGTATCGGCGGCGTTGCGGGGTTTGCCGGAATTAACGAAACCGAAATCAAATGCAGTTGCGCCAAAGGGAAAATTAGCGGCAACTATAGTATTGGCGGTATAGTTGGAGACGGCGGAGGTTTGATTGAAAACTGTTATTCCAGATGCGAATTAAGAGGGAATAGAGGAATTGGCGGAATTATTGGAACGGTTGCATCTTTTTGCACAATTTCAAATTGCTATTCATTGGGAGAGATTTCCGCTGATTACGATTCGGGAGGAATCGTAGGCAACGATTATTATCAATCGGAAATAACCGACTGTTTTCACAGCTTAAGGCCTTTAAGCGGTTGGGAAAGCAACCGGGAAGAAATGAAAAATAAAAATACATATTCCGGTTGGGATTTCGATAAAATCTGGAACATAAACGATGGTTTCGGGTACCCTTATTTTGAATGGGAGATTCCGGAACCAATGTTTGCGTTCACGGTTTTGTCTTTCTTGTTTATGAGTATGTATGTAAGCAGGCGCTAAGCTTACTTCGCGGGCTTCTTCTCCTTAAAAGCTATGCGGAAGCTAAGGTCGCTCTGGATAAGATCGGTGCTCCTTTCCTTCTCGGCTTCCTCGTAAAGCTCCATAATGTGCCATATCCTGCCGCGCCAGGTGTAGGCTTTGCTGCCGCTCATGGTCGCCCATTCCCAGCAGATCGGCTGCTCGTTCTCGTTGATCTTGCCGGAGAGGAAAGCGAAGTCCCACTGCTTGGCGCTGGGAAGCGAGAATACGACGTCCGGGTTTTCCTTGGAGAGTTTGTCAAGGACTTTGCCTATGCTGTCGAAAGGCACGGAAATGGCCGCGTTTTCGCCGGTCGCCTCCCCGATCAGATTCGAGAGCTGCTTCTGGGTCACGGGCTTCGTCATAATGAAATAGCTTTCGTCGTTCACGGAGCTCAAAGTGCCGACCGTCACGGTTCCCGGATTGACTTTGACAAAAAGCATGTCGTCGGGATCTTCCGTGTCGGGTTTTCCTTTTAGCATTTCCAGTTTAGCCTTTCCGTTTTCCGTCTTGACGACGGCGAAGTTCAAGGCCTCGGCGGCAGACTTCGGGGCTTTCTTGCCGAAGCAGGCGGTGAGGATAAGAGAAACAGCGATGAGAAAGAGAAGCTTTTTCATAGTTCTTTACAGAAGGTGTTGATTACAAAGGCGGCTAAATTTATTCCTGCGGCGGCGGGGACCATTCCGGAACTCGGAAGAGGAGATCCTTTCTCCACCTCGCAGGGTGTTTCTTTCGACATAACTACGGGAACAGCCTTTGAGGCGGGCTCTTCCCTAAGTAATTTTCTCAATTTTCGGGCAAGAGGGCAAGCGGTCGTCTTGCCGAGGGTGGTAACGGTCATTTTCGAGGGGTCCGTTCGTCTCGCGGTCCCCATGGAGGAGATGACGGGAATGCCGTTCCTCAGGGCGAAAAGGATGATCTCCGCTTTCGCCGGAATGTCGTCTATGGCGTCGATTATGAAATCGGCGTCCTTGGGAACGATATCGTCAATGTTGTCCTTGGAGAGGAATTCCGGAACAGATTCCGCCTCAATGGCGGGATCGATGCTCGCGATCCTCGCTTTCGCGGCTTCGGCCTTTTTTTGGCCGAGAGTGTCAATGGTGGCGTAAAGCTGGCGGTTCAGATTCGAGGGCTCGAAGACGTCGCCGTCAATCAGGACAAATCTCTTTATCCCGGCCCGCGCCAGATTTTCGAGCGCGTAGAGGCCGACGCCGCCAAGGCCAACGAGAACGATCTTCTTTTGGCGGAAAGCGGCGGTCTTTGCTTCGCTGTAAAGGAGGGCTGTGCGGTCAACTGTCATCTAAGATCCTCCAGAAGCATGCAGTCGCCGTAAGAAAAGAAGCGGTAGCGCTCCTTGACAGCCAGCTGGTAGATCTCCTTCCAGGCGTCGCCTATCAAAGCCGCCACCAGCATGAGGAGCGTGGATTTCGGCAAATGGAAGTTCGTTATGAGCGCGTCGATGGAGCGGACTTTCAGGGGCGGATGGATGAAGATGCTCGTGGCGAGAAGCCCGGAGCGGAACTTCCCCTCCTCGTCCAAGCAGGATTCCAGAACTCGCAGGGAGGTCGTGCCGACCGCGATTATCCTTCTGCCCTCGCTCCTGGCTTTGTTCAAGAGCTCAGCCTGTTCCGAGGTAAAGGTGAAGGTCTCCTCGTGCATCTCGTGCTGACGGATGTCGTTAACTTTCACAGGCTTAAATGTGCCAAGCCCGACGTTCAGCGTGACCTCCAGAAGCGTCACGCCAAGCTCTTCCAAAGCTTTCAGTATTTCGGGCGTAAAATGAAGCCCGGCGGTGGGGGCCGCCACGGCCCGGCCGCTCTTGGCGTAGACCGTCTGGTAGCGTTCCCTGTCGGAAGCCTCTGAGGGGCCTTTGGGGCGCTCTATGTAGGGAGGAAGGGGAACTGTCCCCTCTTTTTCCAAAAACGCGTTTACGGCGGCGCTGGAGGCCTCAAAGCGCACCCTGCGCTGGCCGTCCGGGAGTATTTCCGTAAATTCGCCCTTCAATTCGCCGCAGACGATCCTGACGCCCGCTTTGCAGGAGTGTCCCGGGCGGACGGTGGCGACGAATTCGCCCTCGCCCTCCTCTTTGGTCAGGAGGAGCTCTATCTTCGTCCCGGTGTCGGCTCTTTTGACGTAGAGCCTGGCCGGGATGACTTTGCAGTTGTTCAGGACAAGGACGTCGCCCTCTTTGAAATAAGAGACGATGTCTTTGAAGATGCCCTCAGTGAGCGTGCCTTTGGCTTTGGAATAGCGGATAAGCCGGCTTCGGTCCCTTTCGGGCGCCGGCTGCTGGGCGATGAGTTCCTTGGGCAGATCGTATTCGTAAGCCCTGAGGTCCCACCAGGGATATGTTTCCTGCTTTTCCGTCATCTAAGCTTTGCGCCGGGATAGAAATGCTCCAGCATCTTTTCGTGGTTTATACCCTGGTCGGCCATGCCCTTGGTGCACCACTGGCACATTCCGACGCCGTGTCCCCAGCCGTTGCCTTTGAAAGTGTAGACGCTGCCGGAAAGCGAGACGGAAAAACGCGTGGACTTGATAACGTCGTAGCCTACGGCCTTCCTTAACTGCTCGCCGTTCAAAACGGCGCTGCCGATCTTGATTTCGGCCACTCTGCCTGACTTGAAGCGCTTTGTGATCTGAAGAGGCGCGGCGCTGCCTGGATTGTAGCCGGCCGCTTTCAGTTTCGCCGCCAGGTCCGCGGCGCTTATCGAGTATTCCCAGACGTAATGTTTGCAGCCGTTGCAGTAGGGGCTGGTGACGCCGCTCGGATAGAATCTGACGTAGGTGAAGATCTTTTCGCCGTCTTCCGTCGCGCCGCCGCAGCAGGTGTGGAAGAAAGTAAGCAGCGGTTTGCCGTTGTATTCAAGGTAATTGCCCGCGGTGTCGTACACAGCCTTAGTGGTCGAGGCCGCCTCGGCGCTGGCGCCGCCGTAGAGCTGGTCGCCCGGAGAGGTCAGGTCGAAATCCTTCTGGTAATTCTCCTCGCACTTGGCGATGGTGTAAGAACGGGAGCAGATGGCCTGAGCCTTCAGGGCTTCGGCGGGCCAGGAGGCGAAAGTTTCTTTCGGCACCACGCCGCAGAGATACTCTTCCAAGCCGAGATGGTTGACTACGGTCAGCGTGCTGCCGTTAGAGATGAACTCCATCTGTCCGCGGTAATTTACGCCGTCAACGTTTATGAGGGCGCCTTCCTCCGGGACCATCATGACGCGCGAGGTGCGGTATTTGCCCTGGCCGATATTGCCGTTTATGGCAAGGAAGCCGTTTTCGACGGTGATCTTGGCGTTGATGACTTTGGCGAACCGTCCCATGTACGTTCCGCTAGTCTGGTCGTAATAGGAACCGGGCCCGTTGATGTTGACGGTGACGGAACTCACCTTGCTCTTGATGGCGACTCTGACGGTCTCCTGCTTTGTGATGGTCGCTCCCGAGATTGGGACTATGAAATCGGAAGTCACTCCGCAGCCGGCGATGACAAGCGCGGCCAAAAGAAGCGTTAGCAATCTGGCTTTTTTCATTTTCGTCAGTGGATGGCTCTTATGCGTTTAAAGGGTAGATAAATGCAAAGCGCGCGCCCTTTGAGAGTGTCGCGGTGAGCGAACCCCCAGTAGCGGCTGTCAGCGGAGTGGGCGGAATTGTCGCCGAGCATGAAGAAACAGTTGTCAGGCACTTTTACGGAAGGCGTGACTTCGTCCTTTATGACGTGGACCTTTCTGTCCCCTACCATAACGTAATTGCGTTCCCCTTCCACCGGCCTGATGGAGCGGAAAGGCACGCCGTCGATGTAAAGCGCGTCGTAGATCTCCCTGTTTCCGGTGCGGCGTTCGACGTCAAGGGCGGCTTCGCCGATCGTCTGCAGATGACGGCTGAAGAGTCCGTCGTAAGTGTAGCGGACATAGCTTGCGGTCGCTGGCCGGTTGGTCACTATCTGACCGTTCACATAAAGGCGCCCTTCCTTAATCATGACGGTGTCGCCGGGCGTTCCCGCGCAGCGCTTGATGTAGTCGATGTTGCGGTTGGCGGGGTGTTCGAAGACGACTACGTCCCCCACTTCGGGAAGATGCATCCACGGCAGCATCCAATATCCGTCCGGCAGAGGCAGCGTCCAGTCCACGATGGGGATCTTGATCTTGCAGTTGAAGCCGTAGGCGCAGCGCAGAACGAAGATATGGTCTCCGAAGCCGCGGCCCATTTCCTTGGCGCCGTACAAGGTCGGCTCCATGCTGCCCGTCGGGATCTTGAAGAGCTCTATCGTGTTGGACTTCAGAAGCAGCGCCAGAAGAATCAGCGCGACGGTGCTGAGGATACTTTTCATCGTTTTGCTCATGATCAGCGCTCCCTAAGCATCATTAAGAGTTCCGCGTTGGAGGAAGTGAGCTTCACCTGATCGATGAGGCGCTCGATCTTCTGGAGCGGAGAAAGGCCGGAGAGCATGTTGCGCAGAAGCCAGACTTTCTTCAGTTCCTCAGCGTCGAAGAGCAGCTCCTCTTTCCTTGTGCCGGAGCGGTCGATGTCAATGGCCGGGAAGACGCGCTTTTCGCTGATCCTGCGGTCAAGCACGCACTCCATGTTGCCGGTGCCTTTGAACTCTTCGTAGATAAGGTCGTCCATGCGGCTTCCGGTCTCTATGAGCGCCGTGGCGATGATCGTCAGGCTTCCGCCGCCTTCGCAGCTTCTGGCCGAACCGAAGAAGCGCTTGGGTTTCTGCAGGGCGCTGGCGTCCATGCCGCCGGACAAGGTCTTGCCGCTAAGGTTGTGGCCGCTGTTGTAAGCCCTGGCCAGTCTTGTCAAGCTGTCAAGAAGAATGATGACGTCCTTGCCGTGCTCAACGAGACGCTTGGCTTTTTCCAAAACCATCTCCGCTACCGCCAGGTGACGGTCGCCGGATTCGTCGAAGGTCGAGCTTATGACTTCTCCCCTGACGGAGCGCTGCATGTCGGTCACTTCCTCAGGCCTTTCGTCGATCAGAAGCATTATCAATTCGGCGCTCGGATTATTGTGGGAAATGGCGTTGGCGATATCCCTAAGGAGAAGCGTTTTCCCGGCCCTGGGCGGTGCGACAATAAGGCCGCGTTGTCCCTTGCCGATTGGGGAAATGAGGTCCATGATCCTGGTCGAGACGCCGTCCGGCTTGTATTCCATAAGGAAGCGCTCCGCACTGAACTGCGGGGTCAGCTCGTCGAAAGGCGTTTTGTTCTCCTTGGATTCGGGAGCGTCAAGGTTGACCGAGGCCACCTTTATGACAGCGCCGCTCTTCTCATTGTTCCTCGGCCTTCTGAAAACGCCGTAGATCGTGTCGCCTCTCTGGAGGTGAAAACGCCTGATCTGGGTCGGCGAGACATAGACGTCGTCGTCGCAGATGCGGTAATTTCGCTCGCTGCGCCTCAAAAAGCCGTAGTTGTTGAATTTTTGGATATCCAATACGCCTTTGCCGAAACGGAAGCCGTATTTCGCGTATTCCGTCCTCATGATCTCGTAAATGAGATCCTGGCGCCTGAGTTCCGGCACACGCCTTACTCCGTTGGCGGTGGCAAGTTTTCTCAGCTCCTCATTGGTCTGCCTCAGAAGAAAGGAGATGTTGACCAGGTCGCTCTCGACGTTGACGTCGTCTGGGGTGCACTCAGCGGGAGTCTCGGGCTCCTTTTCAGCCGGCTGTTCCTGGGGCTGATCCTGGGCCTCGCCCTCCTCCTCTTTCTTGCCTTTGGGATGGCGGTGCCCGTGGCGCCTGGTGTAGGTGGTCTCCTTGGCTTCAACGATGGGTATGGGGCGCCCGACCGTCACCTCGGAGGGAGTCTCGTTCTCTATGGTCTCGCCTTCCGTAAACTCCGCGGTGGGGTCGAGGGGATTGAAAGGCACTTTCTCGACTACGTTCAGGGCTTTGGGCTTGCGTCCCCTTTTCTTCTTGGCCGGCCTTTCCACCATTTCGTCGCCGGGCTTCTCGCCTTCAATGGGCTCGCCTTCGGTGAACTCAATGGGATGCTTTTTGACAGCCTCCTCCCATTTGCTTTTCTTCTCGTCCTCCGGAACGAAGACCACTTCGTACTGGTCTGTCAATTCTTTCGGGATCTCTTCTTTTGTCGCGTAGCGTTTGGGGCGTCCGGGAGCTCCGGTCAATACTTTGTAATATCCGTTCATAATTTTGCTCTTAAGAATTCCTCGATGGTTTCCTTGAATTCTTCTTTTGTTCCGTTGTTTTCTATGGTATGGGTGGCGTAGCGCGAGCGGGCCCAGTTGGCCCACTGGCGGTTGAAACGCAAATTGATGCCGGTGGCGGAAAGCGGCCGCGACAACTGGAGCCTGCGCTCCCTGATCTCGTTGTCGACGTTTATGGTGACGGTCTCGTCGAAAAGATACTGCAGGCCGCACTCGAAAAGCAAGGGCACGATGACGAAGACGACCTTCTCCCCTTCCTCTTCCCTTTTCTTCAGCCAAAGCTTCATCTTTTCCAGGATCAGGGGCTGCAATACCGTCTCAAGCGCGTTTATGATCTGCATGTTCTCAAAGGCCCTCCTGGCGACCGCTCTAACGCCCTGGGGCGTGAATTCGTCCGCAAGATAACCGTAGTCCCTAAGTTTCAGGCCGATCTTGTTCACGACATTCTCGTCCTGCCAAAGCTCTTTGGTGAGGTCGTCGGCGTCCAGGACTTTGTATCCCGATTCCCTGATGATCTCCGAGGCGAGACTCTTACCGCAGCCTATTCCGCCCGTAATTCCGATCTTCTTCATTAGAAAAGCTCCTGTTGCTGCGGTTCGGACGGAGCCTCTTTCTTTTTGGCTTCCGAAGCGCGCAGGGATTGGAAATCGTATTTTTTGCAGAACTCGTCGACAAGCCCGCAGTCGCAGTCGCAGCGGACGGTGTCCTTGAGCTCGATGTTTACCGGAGCGTCGCACCTGATCTTGATCAAAAAGCGGGTGTCTTCGATATGGTCTTTGGCTTCCGCCAATTTCCTTTGATTGGCGGGAGAAAGCTTGTCCGCCGAGGCGTAGATGTTGTCCAAGGTGCCGTAGGCTTCCAGCAGGTCGCGCGCGCCCTTCTGTCCGATGCCCTTGACGCCGGGAACGTTGTCAGCGGAGTCGCCCACGATCGTAAGATAGTCGACTATCTGCTCCGGCCAGACACCGTAATGCCTTTTTACGCCTCCTCTGTCCAATATCTCGACTTCGCGCATGCTGCTTCTGACGATGAAAATATCGTCGTCCACCAGCTGGCAGAGATCCTTGTCGCCGGTGGCTATGAGCGATTTTATGCCGGCTCCCTTCGCCTTGACGGCGACCGTCGCGAGAACGTCGTCCGCTTCGAAGCCCGGGCACTCTAGAATGGGGATCCGCATGGCCCTCAGGTATTCCTTGACCAGGTCGATCTGGGAGATCAATTCTTCCGGAGCCTCGGGACGGTTGGCCTTGTAATCGCTGAAAACTTCGTCGCGGAAAGTGGGCTCGGCGACGTCGAAGGCCACAATGATGTGATCAGGCTCTATTTCGCCTATCAGGCTCTGCAGTAATTTGTGAAAACCGTAAACCGCGTTCGTAGGAATACCGGAACGGCTGCACATATAGGGCACGGCGTAAAAAGCTCGGAAAACATAAGCCATGCCGTCGACGGCCAAAAGGGTTTTTGTCATGATTTGGGCGGCGCAAAAGGGCGCCGAAAAAAGAAGGGAAAAATGGGGGGAGGGAAAATTAGGGGGAGGGAAAATTAAAAAATCGGGCCG
>DFCM01000096.1 GCA_002366995.1 bacterium UBP3_UBA3054
AAAAGGGAGATCCTGCCCCGTTTGGCCACAGGCGGCGGTTTCTCGGGCCTTTTCGTCTGGGACACCTGCTTCTGCGTCATGTGGGCCAAGTACGACATGACGCTCCCCGTCACGACCTCGCTGGACAACTTCTACAATCTGCAGACCGAGGACGGCGCCATTTGCCGCGAATTTTCTTACGACGGCAAACCGGCCTGGAACGGCTGCCACCCCATCTCCTGGAATCCGCCGCTTCTGTCCTGGGCCGAGTGGGAGCTCTATTCCAACGGCAAGACGGATAAAGAGCGCTTGAAAAAAGTTTATCCGAATCTGAAGAAGTTCTATCTCTTCTGCGAAAAGACTTACCGTCAGCCGGACGGCCTCTACTTCGGCGACGCCCTTGGCTGCGGCATGGACAATCTTCCCAGAATGCCGGAGAACTGGAAGGACGACATCGAGGGCGGTATCAAGTTTAAGCCGGAATACTGGCTGCTTGACGACCATTTCGGCAAGGCGGTGGCGGGGAATCCGCTCTACTCCTGGAACAAGCAGATGGACTGGATCGACATGAGTTCGCAGATGGCCCTGAACGCTTTGTGCATGAGCCGCATCGCGGAAGCCATAGAAATTCCCGAGGACGCCAAGGAATTCAAGGAACGCCACGCCGCCCTGAAAAAAGCCATCAACGAACTTTGCTACGACGAGGAGAAGGGCTTCTATTTCGACAGCTACAAAGGCAAACCGATCCCGCGCTATCACGTCGGCGCCCTCTGGGTGCTAATAGCCCAGGTCGTTCCGCCCGAACGTCTGCCCGGCGTCATCAAGGTCCTGATGGACGAAAAGATCTTCAACCGCCCGGTGCCTTTCCCGTGCCTTCCGCCCTGTGAAACTCCCTACGAACCGGAGACGGGCTACTGGCTCGGCTCGAACTGGCCCTGCACTACTTATATGGCCTTGAGGGGCCTTAAAGAGAACGGGGCGATGAAAGAGGCGAAGTATTTCGCCAAGCGCTATTACAACGCCTGCCTCAACCTATATCTGAAGACCGGGACGGTCTGGGAGAACATCTCTCCCGAGCAGTGCCTGGAACCGAAGAAGGCCGGCGCCGGCAGCGATTTCGCGGGCTGGGGCAACCTGACGCCTATTGCCGTTTACAAAGAATTCATCGAGGAATAATTAATGAGGAAATTTATCAAAGAATTGCGCGAAGGGGACAGAGTTGACGATTTTTTCGTGGTCTTGCAAAGAGAGAAAAGGGAAGCCAAGAACGGCAACCCCTATCTGAGCGTCGCGTTTTCCGACGCTTCCGGGACCATCGGCTCCACTATTTTCGATGATGTGGAACGACTGTTTGGCGTGCTCGAGCCGAACACCATCGCCAAAGTTACGGGCAGCGTCTCTTCCAGAGAAGGCAAAGCGCAGCTGAAGATCTTCGACGCCCGCACCGTCACGGAAAACGACGAAATCGATTTTTCCGCTCTGCGCCCGGTCTCTCCCTACGACCGCGAGGCGATGTTCGCGGAATTGGAAAGCTACCGCGCGAAAGTGAAGGATCCCTTCGTCGCGAAGCTTCTGGCCTCTTTCTTCGAAGACGCTGAATTTGTCAAGGAATTCAAGACGCACACCGCCGCCAAAAACATGCATCACGCGACCGTGGGCGGGCTTCTTGAGCACACCCTGGGCGTTGTCAGGTTGGCCGATACTTTCTCCGATCTTTACCCGAAGCTGGACCGCGATCTCATGATCGCGGGCGCCATGCTGCATGACATCGGAAAGATCTACGAGATGGGCGGCTTCGTCTCGACGGAATACACCTCCGCCGGGCGCCTCCTGGGCCACATCGTCATAGGCAGCGAACTCGTTGGCAAAGCCTGCGACAAAATAGAGGGCTTCCCGGAAAACGTAAAACTTCAGCTCCGGCACATAGTAGTGAGCCACCACGGCAAGCAGGAGTTCGGCTCTCCCTGCCTGCCCCAGACTCCGGAAGCGATGGCTCTCTTCAGGGCCGACGAATTCGACTCCCACATTTTCCAGGCTTTCCGCGCCATATCAGATGAGAGCGAGCAGCCGGGCGACTTCACCGCGAGGGTGAAGGGCTTGGACACCGCGCTCTATAAAACGGAAGCGGCCAAAGAAGGCGGCTTCTATTCCATGGCCTTCCCGGAAGGCGGAAAAGCAGAGGAGCCTTCCCGCGAAGAACCGGAAGAGGTTAACTCCTTCCCGACGCAGGACGACCTTTTCAAATAATGAAAATTGCGGTTGCGATAAGCGGCGGCGTGGACTCCGCGGTCACCGCCAAATTGCTCAGCGAACAGGGCCATGACGTCCTGCTCTGCCACTTTTTGATGAGCGACGCCGGAGAGAAGGGCGCCCTTGACGCCAAGCGCGTGGCCGAGCATCTGAAGCTTCCGTTTTTCCTTCTCGATCTCAAAAGCGAATTCGAATGCTGCGTCGTAAAGCCTTTCATAGAGGAGTATCTGCTCGCGCGCACGCCGAACCCCTGCGTCCGCTGCAACCCGAATTTCAAATTCAA